>JBAWHH010000767.1:0-2617 GCA_049593715.1 Rhodocyclaceae bacterium | reverse complement strand
GCCTGGGCGGAGAACCTGGAGGCGGCGCGCGAGGAAATCATCCGCCGCTGGGGCGAGGCGCTGTACCGGCGCTTCCGGCTCTATCTCTGGGGATCGGCGCACGCTTTTCTCAATCGTGGCATGGAGGCGTACCGGGTGGTGCTGGAACGGCCGCGGGAGGCGTGAACTCTGAAACCCGTTTGATCTGAACCGTGGGCGGCGTCGCCAGATGGCCCTCGCCGCAGAGGTTTCACGGCGGTTTGAAGAAAAAAGTGGCGCCTTGATGGTCAAACGTGCAGCAGATCGGCTGGCGCGGCAGCCGAAGCGACGCTTGCCCGAGCGAAGGAGGCGCTGCCAGGGGAGATGGCGTTGCTGCCGATTCGATCCCCGGGGTGCTTGCGGCCGAGGGACAACTCGCCGGCAGGGGGCAACGTGCGCACACCATGCGCAGCGCCTGCACCGTTCTTGCCTCCGTATATAAGCCTTGACTCTCCGCGCAATGGGGCCACACTGGGTTGGCGTGCTGCGACGCATCAAATAAGGCCAATGGTGGACGACGAGATGCAGGTTCGTTGATCCAACCTCGGCCAATCCACGCAGCGATTCCCCGCAAGGAGAGACACCATGTTGAAGACCAGCACCGAACAAATCGACGTCGTCAAGGCCAACACTGCCGCCTTCATGGCGCTTTCGAGGATTGCTCTGACTAGCGTCGAAAGGCTGGCAAGCGTCAATCTGGAAGCGGCTCGCGCAGCGCTTGAAGGCGTTACCACCCCCAATGCATGGTCGCAGGCCAAAGACGTCAAGGATCTGACGAACCAGTGGAGCCCCTCAACCGGGCTGGCGACGCAGCGGATCGCCGATTACCTTTGCGAGGTGCAGGAAATCGCCGCTCAGGCCCAAGAGGAGACCACCAAGCTGATGACTGTTTACTTCACGACAGTTTCCGCGGCCGCAACGGCCGGTACGGCTTGGGCCGCGGCCTTTGACCTGTTCAATAACTTTGCCCAGCAGATGACCAGCCTGACCGAAGCCAACATCAAGGCGGCCAGCGAGGCAAGCTCGCAGATCACCGCCGTCGCAAACCCGCCAGCGAGGAAGGCAGCCTAGCCGCACGGCCAACCCCATTGGCGAAGAGGAGCCCCGCGCGTCGGGGCTTTTTTCTTGTCTCTCCGATGTGCGCGTTGTTGGGCGTTGCCGCGGTTGACGCTGTTCCGTTGCGGCGGAGCCGCGGGCATTTGCTCCTGACGCATGATCTCGTACCCGGCGATGGGACAAAACCCAGGTTCCATCGAGCGCGCCTCCAGCGGGGCCTCCCATCCCCCTATGTTCGCCAGCGAACCGACGTCACCTGACGCGGAGCCTATGCTGGTTTTATGGTTTTGACCCAACGTGTGTGGGACACCCCAGCCAAACGCAGCTTTCCCTACCAAAAGCTGTTGGGCGTGAGTTCATGGCGTCGCGCGCGCCACAAGGCGCCTGCGAGGACCGAACCGCGTGGCTTGACAGCGGCAGTCCGCCTGCTGCTGCGGGGGCAGGACGGCCGCCTCACGGGCGAAACGTTTAGACCCCGAACGATGCCGATACAGGCGGTCTTGTTCGTATCACGGCCATGGTGAAAGCGGTGGCCGAGCACATCGAGGCGCTCGACCAGTTGTGCCGTCGTTCGATGTACCGAGTTATTGAAACGCCATTGGCCGGAAAGGGCTTACCGAATTGAGCGCTGGCACAAGATTCATCGGCTATTTGCGGCAATTGAAGGTGCTGCCTCGCGCGGCCGCCGTGGTACCCGCCCTGGTACCGGTTCGCCCGGTCGAAGAACCCCCTCTGCGCGCCGAACTGTTCAGCGCCGAGCAGATGGCGCACCACGGCAAGGCTCTCGCCGTTTTGCACGCGCTGGCGCCGGGATCCGCGCCGGACCGGCTGCTCGGCCGGTTGGCCGAGAACGAAGCCACCCTGGTGGCGGTGTGCAGCCAACTCGCGGCAGCGGTAACGGCCAAGCGCCGGATCACCCCCGCCGGCGAATGGCTGCTCGACAATTTCTACCTCATCGAGCAGCAGATCAGCACGGCGAAGAGACACCTGCCAAAGGGCTACAGCCGGGAATTGCCCCGCCTCGCCCACGGCCCGTCAGCCGGCTGTCCGCGGGTCTACGACATCGCCCTGGAGACCGTCTCCCACGGCGATGGCCGCGTCGATACGGAAAGCCTGACCCGCTTCGTGGACGCCTACCAGACGGTCACTGCCCTCAAACTCGGCGAACTGTGGGCGATTCCGATCATGCTGCGCCTGGCCGTGATCGAGAATCTGCGCCGCGTCGGTGTGCGCATCGCCGCTGGGTGGGTCGAGCGCAATTTGGCGAACTCCTGGGCGGACAAGATGACCGAGGTCGCCGAGAAGGATCCGAAAAGCCTGATTCTGGTCATCGCCGACATGGCCCGATCGAGTCCGCCAATGGTCAGTGCGTTCGTCGCGGAACTCGCTCGCCGGCTGCAGGGGCGAGGCCCCGCCTTGGCCCTGCCGCTCACCTGGATCGCCCAACGGCTGTCGGAATCCGGCCTGACGATCGAGCAGTTGGTGCAACTGGAGAACCAGCAACAGGCGGCGGATCAGGTCTCCATCAGCAACAGCATCGGCA
>JBAWHH010000766.1:0-1768 GCA_049593715.1 Rhodocyclaceae bacterium | reverse complement strand
GGCATAGAGATCCGCCGGCAACACCTGCTCCAGCCAGTCGCTCAGCGACACGCGGAAGGAGGAGACCATGATCGCCATCGCCACGGCCACCGCCACGCTGGCGAGGATGCCCGCCCCGGCCACCGCCGCCGCCCCCGGCGCGCTTTTCAGTTGCGCCTGGGCGATCTGCAGCGCCGCGCCGCCGCGCTCGGGCAACCACGCAAATAGGTGCTTCGCCAGGCGCGGCAGCAGCAGGATGGCGCCGACCAGCATCAGTGCGATAGACGCGTAGCCGAACACCGGCAAGCCGCCCAGCGGCGGCAGAAACGCCAGGGCGAAACCCGCCACCAGGCAGCCCACGCCGGGCCAGAACCCGTCCAGGCGCGCCAGCATCCGGGCGTCGTCACCCGCTTTCAGCGCCCGTGCCGGCGGTGCCGACGCCGCTTCCAGGGCGGGGACGAACGCGCCAGCCGCGCCGGCGAGCACCCCGAGGGTGAGGAACAGGGCGGCACTCAGCCAATCGGGCCGCAACGACGGCCGCAGCCCCGAGAAATAGCCGGCCCCCAAGTCGCCGCCGAAAGCCGACAGCACCGCGTAGGCGAGCCCGTAGCCGAGGCCGATACCGATCACCCCGCCCAGCGCGCCGATCACCGCTCCCTCACCCACCAGCCACGCCACGACCATCGACCGGGTGGCGCCCGCAGCGCGCAGGAAAGCCAGTTCCGACCTCCGCCGCACCACCGCCAGCGACTGGGCCGACAGCACCAGGAACGCCCCCGTCATCAGGGCGATCATCGCCAGCATGTTGAGATTGACGCGATAGGCGCGGGAAAGGTCGGCCTGCTTGCCCTCCGCTTCTTCGGGGCGCTGCGCCACCACGCCGGGCGGCAGCAGCGCCGCGATGCGCTTCTCCGCCGCGGCGGGATCGACGCCGGGCGCGAACCGCAGGCTGACGCGGTTGAGCGAGCCGAGCCGCTCGAAACGCCACTGGGCGGCGGCAATATCCATCGCCCCCAGGCGCTGTGATGTACCCACGCCCGGCAGCAATCCGGCCACTTTCAGCGTCACCGGGCGCAGGCCGGACTGCAGCGTCACCTTTTCACCGACCGAGACCCCCAGCCACGCGGCGGCGGCCGGCGAGAGAAGGATCGAGTCACTATCGAAGGCTCCCATCCCGCCATCGTTGGCCGCGCCACCTTCCTGTCCCTCCACGGCAAAGCGGCGCTGGAGTTGGGCGGCGCGGAAAATATCCAGTCCGATCACTTTCAGGGGCTGCTCCCGCTGATCCCGCCCCGGCACCCGCGCCTCCACTTCCACCACCGGGCTCGCCACCGCCACGTCGCTCAACTTCGCCAATTGCGGGTAAAGCATTTCGTCGAAACCGCCCCGCGGGCCCTGTACTTCCAGATCAGCCTGGCCCGACACGGTGCGCATGCCTTCGGCGAATTCGGCCAGGGCCGCGCGGTTGACCGCATTCACCGCCATGCCCAGCGCCACGCCCAGGCTGATGGCGAGAACGGACAGCAGCGCCGCGCCGCGCCGGCCGCGCAGGGGCTCGACGAAATAGGGCCAGAGACGCAGGCTCATGGGTTGGCTTCCCGCAGGCCGCCGCGCCCGAGCACCAGCACCCGGTCGGCGGTGGCCGCGGCGGCGACCGAATGGGTCACCAGAATGCACGAGGCCCCTGCGGCGGTGACACGGTCCCGCAGCAACTGCAGCACCAGCTTGGCCGATTCGCTATCGAGGTTGCCGGTGGGCTCGTCCGCCAGCACCAGCCGCGGGCCATGGA
>JBAWHH010000765.1:0-1780 GCA_049593715.1 Rhodocyclaceae bacterium | reverse complement strand
CCAGCACTTTGGCGCCCCTGTTTGTCGTACGGTTGGCACTCGTCCCCGTCATTCTCTTGCTGGCGGGGATGAGCCAGACGCTGGCAATGCGTCTGCCCACCCGCGATTTGGAGATTCGCGTCGCGCTTGCACTCTCGGGGCGCGACCACCCTTACCAGCGCGCACACCTCGCTGGCCAGTTTGGCCGCTGAATCGGGCTTCCCCGGCCCTCTTCCGCAACCTGGTCCAAATGGGCTATCGAGTACCCGCGTAGGCCGTAACGCCGCGGGGCTAGGATGACTTGACGCCGTGGGGTCGCTGGTAGGGCTGGTTTTTCTGCTGGTGCAATGCCTCCCGGCGAGGGAAGTTCACCATCCTGGGGAGCAACGTTTTGCGAATCGCCATAGTCAGCATCAACTATCGGCCCGAGTTGACGGGCATCGGTGTCTACACGGCCGGCCTGGCCGAGCATATGGCGCAGGACGGCCATGAAGTCGAGGTGCTTACCGGCTTTCCCTATTACCCGGCTTGGCGGAAAGCAGGGCCCGATGAATGGATATGGCGGCGGTTGGAACGGGTAACGGGCGTTGTCGTAAAACGGAGTTACCTCTACGTGCCCTCCCGTCCGCGCCTGTTGACGCGGGTACTGCATGAATTCAGCTTCGTCCTCTCCGCGTCCGTGCGCTACCTGATCTCGAAACCGGTGGACTGCACGTTGATTGTCTCCCCTCCCATGTTTACCGGGGTGCCGATCGCGATACTGGCCAGATTGAGAGGCAGCCGGACGGTTTTCCATGTCCAGGATCTCCAGCCCGATGCGGCGATCGAGTTGGGTATGCTGCCGCGCGGGCCGATTGCGGATGTCCTCCTTCGCCTGGAGAGGTGGACTTATCGGCTATGTGATCGGGTCAGTACGATCAGCGAAGGGATGCGCCGCCGGATCGTCGGCAAGGGCGTTCCGGCCGAGAAAGTGATCCT
This sequence comes from Rhodocyclaceae bacterium, assembly GCA_049593715.1. Classification (GTDB taxonomy): domain Bacteria; phylum Pseudomonadota; class Gammaproteobacteria; order Burkholderiales; family Rhodocyclaceae; genus JBAWHH01. Next base: position 823 of record JBAWHH010000765.1, on the reverse strand, counting down.
GTTTCGCAACTGGGCAAACGACGATCGCGTGCGTCCGATGGCTCGCGAGACGGCCTTGCGGCGCGAATGGGGGCTGGAAGGCAAGTTTGTCGTGCTCTACGCCGGCAATCTGGGCATCAAGCAGGGGCTAGGCAGCCTGCTTGAATCTGCGCGCTTGCTGACCGACATCGCGGAACTGAGGATAGTCATCGTCGGGGACGGCGGTGAGAGAGCGGACCTCGAGAACCGGGCTCGCAACATGGGGCTGGGGAACGTCTTGTTCCGGCCGCTTCAGCCGGAGGAGCGGCTAAGCGAACTGCTGGCTACCGCCGACGTATCGGTGATGCCGCAGAAGGCTGGCGTGACAGACATCGTCCTGCCCTCGAAGCTTGGCAACTTGCTCTGCAGCGCCCGGCCGCTGGTGGTGGCCGCTGCGGAGGGAAGCGAACTGGCACGAATCGTTGCCGAGGCCAATTGCGGACTCGTGGTCGGGCAGGAGAATTCATCGGAAATAGCTTTGGCGGTACGCGAACTCTACGGCGATCCGGCGTTACGAGACGCTTTGGGCAGCAATGGGCGGGAGTACATGCGAACCCATCTTGGGCACCGAGCGGTCCTCGATAGTTTTCTAGCTGACCTTTACGCGATCAATCCGAAATGGGACGTTGGGCGCGACCTTGCCCTTGAGAGGTTTCCTTGAACTCGAGGGATGCCCAAGGCTTCTGCGCTTGTGCGGCGTGCTCTCAAGAAAACGTTCTGTAAAGCCTTGTTTTCTTTCCGAACACCTTCCGCCGCTTGTGGCGGTTGGATTGCTCAGAGCTTGTGAATAGATCAACTGCGCGGC
>JBAWHH010000764.1:0-3183 GCA_049593715.1 Rhodocyclaceae bacterium | reverse complement strand
CATGGTGCTGGGCTCGGTGATGATGGTGGCCGTGTCCTGGCTGTTCGTTCGTTCCACGCCCCGCCGGGTGGATGCCTGGTTCCGCCGGCTGCAACTGGTCTCCGCCTCGCTCTACAGCCTGGGCCACGGCGGCAACGACGCGCAGAAGACCATAGGCATTATCTGGATGCTGCTCATCGCGTCAGGTATGAGCCAGGCCGACCAGTCGATTCCGATCTGGGTGATCGTCTCCTGCTACCTGGCGATGGGCCTGGGCACGCTGTTCGGCGGCTGGCGCATCGTCAAGACCATGGGGCAGCGCATCACCAAACTCAAGCCAGTGGGCGGCTTCTGTGCCGAAACGGGTGGCGCCATCACGCTGTTCCTGGCCGCCGGCCTGGGAATTCCGGTTTCCACCACCCACACGATTACCGGCTCCATCGTCGGCGTCGGGTCGGCACGCAAAATGTCCGCCGTGCGCTGGGGGGTCGCCGGTTCCATCGTCTGGGCCTGGATCCTCACCATTCCCTGTTCGGCGCTGGTGGCCGCCATCGCCTGGTATCTGGGCCGGCTGGTGCTGTGATCGCGCCGGGCGGTGCCTGCCGGCTGATCCTCACCAACTGCCCGAAGCGCCGCCTCCCCCGGACCGGCCGCCGCCCGAAGACGACGACGAACTCGATCCGAACGAACCTGAACTCGATGAGCGGCTCGATTCGGACTTGATGCCGCCGCTGCCGACGCCGACGCTCGCGGGATCGAACAAGTTACCGAAAATCGGCCGAGCGTCACGGGAGTGTCTACGGATGCGCAGCAGCCGTTCCCGCGCCTGCCAGCGGCGATAAGCGGCGGCGGAAAGGTAACGGCGCGCTTCAAGGAACAGGGGCACGCCAAAAAGCCCGGCGATTAGAAGGTTCATCCCGGCAATGAGCGGCAACACCTCCGGATCGGACGCGAATACGGCGCCGAACACCCCGAAGAACAGGCCAAAGAAGACGCCCAGGAAACCGAACAGGAAAAATGCTCCCGTGGCGCCGCCATTCTTCGAGCCGGCGCCGGTCCGTCCCCTGGCGCGCCCATGTCGCAGAGCAAGCAGATAGAGGAACGCGGGCAGCAGATTCGCGCCGACGCCAGCGAGGAAACGGCTCAGGACGCCGGACCAGTCGATGACCACCACCTCCTCCCGGGCGGGTCCGGCGGGTGTTTCCCCGGCGCCGAAATTCGGATTTTCCCCTCGCACAGCCTGAGCCAGGATCTCGAAGCCCTGCATCAGTCCTTCGGCGAATCGATCCTCGCGAAACGCCGGCTTGTAGATTTCGTCGATCACCCGCTTGCTCAGGGCGTCGGTGATTTGACCTTCCAGTCCATAGCCGACCTCGATACGCATCTGTCGCTCGGTGGGGGCAATGAGTATCAACAGCCCGTTGTCCCGCTGGGCCGAACCGAGCTGCCATTTCTCGAAGGTGGTCACGGCTGCGTTTTCGACTGAATCCCCCTGGAGACTGCCGGTGACGTAAATCGCCGCCCAGATGCCGCCGTTTTCCCGCAAGTCACGGATGCGCTGGAGCAGTGCCGTCCTGTCGGGTTCCGCCAGCAGACCCGCCTCGTCGAGCACGTCGCCCTGGAACGGCGGCGGTTCGAAAGCGAAGACCGGCTGCCCGAGGAACAAAACGCCCAGTATGGCCGCGGCCAGGAAGCGAACAAACGGCGAAATCATGTCGAGAACTCCTGTCTGTCGATAACGCATGGCACCGGATAGTGGCGTGGCGCCGCGATGGGCCGGCCATGGCGTCATTGGATCCACACCTCTTGACGGCATGGTGAGTGCCGTCTGTGAGGCAGATCGCTCAGTTCCATAACCTCAACGTGACTGGCGCCGCATGCTTTGGCCCGGATGGCACTCAAGTCGCGGGACGTCCGGACCGTTGCTGGGGGAGTCTTGGCAGTCCAACTCACGCTCGGATATTGACGGCTTGTCATCAACTGCGAACTTGGCCTGCGCCGGTGATTTTCCCGCGAGAAGAGAAAAAGCTGATTCCGGGTTGCAGGCGGCTGTGCCCGGTTTCGGCTCGTTTCCAGCGACGAGGCTCGGCCCCTTCCGGGGCCCGGGGCGGGCAGCCGTTCCACTCGTCGCGCAAGAGCACATTAAGTCCCCGGGAAAATGCGGTCATCGCAAGAAACCCTTAGCGCCCAACACAACACAGAGGAGCCAACCATGTTGAACAAAATGCCCTTGTCGCTGCGCCTTGCCGGCGGCTTCTTCCTCGTCACGCTGCTGTTCTGCGTCGTCGCCCTGGTCGGAATCATCAAGATCTCGGCGGTCAGCGACGAAGTCGATCTGACCATCCACGACCGCTTCCCCAAGGTTGTCCAGGCCAACGAGATCATTGACCAGATCAACATCGTCGCGCGGGTCATGCGCAACATGCTGATCGTCGATACCCCGGAACAAGTTGCCAAAGAAGCCGAGCGTCTGGCTGAGCCGCGCAAGATCGCCACCGAGCGTATCGAGACGCTGGAGAAGTCGATCCAGTCCGAGCAAGGCAAAGCCCTGGTCAAGGCGCTGATGGACGCCCGCGCCAGCTACCGCGTCGATCAGGATGAGTTCCTCAAGCTCGTCAATACCGGCAAGCGGGAAGAAGCCAAGAAAGTGCTGCTCGACAAAGTCCGGGTGACCCAGACTAAGTACATGAGCGCCATCGGCGATCTCATCCAATTCCAGACCAAGCTCATGGAAGAGGGCGGCAAGCAGGCAGGCGAGCAAGCGGCACTGGCCGAGCGCCTGATGCTCATCCTCAGCGCCGCTGCAGTCGCGCTGGCCGTGGTCATTGCTTTCCTCATCACCCGCTCGGTGCTCAAGCAACTGGGCGGCGACCCGAGCTATGTCGTGAGCTGCATGAAACAGGTGGAAGAAGGCAACCTCGGCGTGGTCATCGACACTCGGGAGAACGACCGCTCCAGCCTGCTCTTTGCCCTCAAGGGCACGGTCGCCAAGCTCGCCGGCATCATCACTGAAGTGCGCGCGGCCGCCGACGCCCTGTCCTCGGCCAGCGAACAGGTCAGCGCCACTTCCCAGAGCCTGAGCCAGGGCGCCAGTGAGCAGGCCGCCAGCGTCGAGGAGACCAGCGCGGCGGTGGAAGAGATGAGTGCCTCCATCGCTCAGAACACGGAGAACGCCAAAGTCACCGACGGCATGGCGAGCAATGC
>JBAWHH010000763.1:0-1642 GCA_049593715.1 Rhodocyclaceae bacterium | reverse complement strand
ATGTCGATCATGCGCAACACGGCGGGGTGCAGGGCGTCCGCCTGGCGGGCGAGGCTGGGATGCCCCCGGTCCATGGCCAGGGTGTATTGCGTGAGATCGTTGGTGCCGACGGAGAAAAAGTCGGCGTGGCGGGCCAGCTCCGACGCCAGCAGCACGGCGGAGGGCACTTCGATCATGATGCCGATCTCCACCGGCGGGGCGTTCAGGTCTTTGCGGACTTCTTCGGCGATGGCGCGGGCGGTGGTCAGTTCTTCCACCGTGGCAATCATGGGGAACATGATCTTCACCGGACCGGTGGCGGCGGCACGGTAGATGGCGCGCAATTGGGGTTTGAACAGGTCCAGCCGCGCCAGGCAGAGGCGGATGCCGCGCACGCCGAGGAAAGGATTCTGCTCGGCGGGCAGTTGCAGGTAGGGCACTTCCTTGTCGCCGCCGATGTCGAGGGTGCGGATGATCAGCGGCAGGCCATTGAGGGCGCGGGTCATGGCGCTGTAGGCGGCGAACTGTTCTTCTTCGTCGGGCGGCTCGTCCCGCTGGAGGAAAAGAAACTCGGTGCGCAGCAGGCCGACGCCTTCCGCTCCTGCATCGACGGCCTGTTGCGCTTCCGCCGCGGCGCCGATGTTGGCGACGATTTCGACGCGGTGGCCGTCGGTGGTGATGGCCGGCTGGTAGCAGGCGAGGCGCTCGGCCTCCCGGCGCGCCTGCCAGTCCTGCTGGGCGCGGCGGGCGATGGCGAGATCGCCTTCCGTGGGGCTGGGGTAGAGGTTGCCGCCGTCGCCGTCGAGGATGGCGAGTTGGTCTTCCACCTGCTCCAGCACCGCCGGACCGGCGCCGACGATGGCGGGGATGTCCAGCGAGCGGGCGATGATGGCGGTGTGGGAGGTGGGTCCGCCGGCGGCGGTGCAGATGCCGAGCACTTTCGTGGGATCGAGCTTGGCGGTGTCGGAGGGCGACAGGTCTTCGGCGACTAGAATCACCGGCGTTTCGGGCAGGTTGGGTTCTTCTTCCAGCGCATCGGCCAGGAAACGCAGGACTCTGCGGCCCACGTCGCGCAGGTCCACCGCCCGCTCCTTGAGCAGGGCGTCACCCAGCGCGGCAACGTCTTCGGCGCGCTCTTCCACCGTCTGGCGCCAGGCCCAGCCGGCGCTGTGGCCGCCCTTGATGCGCTGTATGGCGGCATCGATCATGTCCGGGTCGTCGAGGAACTCTTCGTGGGCGCGGAATATCGCGGCACGGGCGCCGCCGCTGCGGGCCTTGACCTCGTCGTGCAGTTCCTGCAGTTGCACGCGGGCAGCGGCGATGGCTTGGTGGAGGCGGGTTTCTTCCTGCTCCGGATCGCCGGCGGTAACGGAAACAACGATCTTCTCCCGCCGGAAGTGGCGCAGCGGGCCGATTGCCAAGCCAGGCGAGGCGGCGATGCCAGCGATCGGCTTGCCTTCCAGGGCCAGAGCGGGACCGGCCGCGGCCATAGCGCCATGGCCGGACTCGGCTTCGTCCTCCAGGCCGTGTTTCACCGCGGCGACGAGGGCTGCCAGGGCGGCATCTTCGTCGATGCCGCGGGCCATGATGCGGATACTGGCGTGTTCGTCGGCACCGAGCTTCAGAAGGGAAACCAGACTCTTGCCGTTGGCGACTTTGCTGA
>JBAWHH010000762.1:0-1538 GCA_049593715.1 Rhodocyclaceae bacterium | reverse complement strand
GGCATAGCCAAGGCTGACGGTCAGGTTGAAAGCCAGGACGGCCAGCAGCGTGCGCCGCAGCAGTTGCCAGGACCGCCGGCCCGAGAGCGCGATGGCCCCCGCCAGCAGCCCTGCCAGCACCGGCGGTTGATGGATGAAGGTGATGCCCACCACCGCCGCCAGGTAAGTCCATAGCCAGAAGCGGGGTTTCAGTCGGAAAGCCATTGGCGCGCTTTTGCGTAACGGAACACGAGGACGGTGAGGATCGCTTCGCCCACGCCGATCAGCGCGTGGGGCACCAGCACCGCCGGCAGGGTGATGGTCAGGCCGAAGGGTAAAAATAGCGGCGAGCCGTCGGGCCGATAGGCAATCAGCGGCTGGAAACCCAGCACCAGCGCGACCACCAGACCCGGCAGGACGACGGACAACCACGCGGCCACGGAGACGGAGACGATATCCCCCGCCCGGCGCAGCAGGCGCCGCGCGCCCACCGCCGCCGCCGACCCGAGCAGGCCCATGGCCAGCGCATTGACCGCGAGGGCGGTGATGCCGCCCGCGCCGAACAGCAGCGATTGCAGCAGGAGCACCAGGCTGTAAGCGAGGAAGGCGGAGCGCACGCCGAAAACGAGGGCGAGAATCGCCACCCCCAGGGCGTGGCCCGACGTACCGCCGGGAATGGGCACCATGACCAGCCCGAGCCCGTAGGCCAGGGCGGTAAGCATGGCGAGCCGCGGTACGGTGGTTTCATCCAGGGACTCGCGCAAACCCTTGGCCGCCCAGAGCCATGCGCCGGCGGCGAGAGCGTAGGCGGGCAGGTAGGTCTGCGGCGAAAGAAAGCCGTCGGGGATGTGCATCGGCGGCCGGTCAGAAGAGCAGCGACGCGGAGAAGACCAGCCGGTATTTCTCCTTGCCTTCCGCGCCCTGCTGCTCGCTGCTTTCATTCAGGCGGGTCCACACCGGCTTCTTGAAGCCGAGGGCGAAGCTGGCGTTCTGCCAGTAGGCGCGCACGCCGGGCATGGCGTAGACCATCTGGCCGCCGGTGCCCCGGGCGCCGACGCCGTCTTCGCGGTCCCGCCCGAGGCCGAGGTACTGGATTTCCAGGACGGGATCGAGGCGGAACATCTTGTCGGGGATGGTGAGGGCGCGGTAGGACAAAGCGGTGTTGAAGCGGTTTTCGCCGCCGAAGCGCACCCGCTGGCCGTCGTCGTAGGTGTATTCGCGGAAGCGCAGGGCCGAGGCTTCGAAACTCAGCGTCAGCGTGTCGGTGAGCATCTTGCTGGCGGTGAGGCCGAGGCTGTAGGACGGCTTACCGAAACCCAGGGATTTGCTGGGATCGATGGTGCCGTCGCCCAGGCGATGGTTAGCGTCGCCCGTGGGCAAGGTGGCGCCGGCAAAGACGGAGAAGTGCCAGTCTTCCAGGTCGTCCAGACTTTCGTTCTGCGGGATCAGCTTGAAGCCCTGGTCGTACTTGAAGCCGATCTGCCCCATCAGCGACATGTCCGCGAAGCCGCGGGAATTCTGGCCGCCGGACTCGTCCACCTTCTCGTTGTAGGGGACGA
>JBAWHH010000761.1:0-21557 GCA_049593715.1 Rhodocyclaceae bacterium | reverse complement strand
CCTTGTCGCCGCGCTCTCAAGAGATGAAGCTGGCCCCCAAAAACCCGAGGGGCCAGCCATTTCGGTTCTCAAATCTTGATCTTGATGCCTTTGAATGAAGGCTCCTCCGCCACGGCAGGATTGGCTTGCGCCTCATCCAAGTCCGGCACGAGAAGTTCCTTCGGCGCACCACAGGCGGAGACAGGCACTTGCGCCGCCCTGTGCTGGCGTCGTGGCTCCCGTTTCCACTCCGCGACCTGCGTATCGGCGAGTTTCCGCGTTTCGTCGAAGTTGAAGTTAACGCTCTTCTTCGATTGCGGTCCCCAGTATTTGACTCGTCCAAGGTCGTAGAATTTGCGCTCGAAACCGCTTTTGAGGAACGCCTTGAGGCACCCAAGCATGTAGCGCCGTTTCACCGGATCCCGGATCCATGGGTATTCGAGAAACGTCTTGCGCATGTAGAAGCGCCGATAGTTGTTCATGGTGCGGTCGAGCAGTTCCGCACGCTCCATCGACTCCGGCTTAAGGATCGGGGTAACGAAGTTGTACTTCTCGAAGTCGAAAATCTCGACCTTGTCGCCCAACTCTCGGAAGAGATCGGAGAATGGCCACGGCGTGTACATAGCCCAGTTCGCCATGTCTGGCTTCCAGTCCAAAGCCATCCGGTAGGTTTCTTCCAGCGTTTCTGCCGTCTCGTTCTCAAGACCAACAATAAACTGTGCTTCGGCGACGATGCCGTTCTTGCGCAACAGGGCAATCGCCTTCTTGTTCTGGCCGACCGTCGTTTCCTTGTTGAAAAGGTCCAGTTTGAGTTGCGCCGCTGCTTCCGTTCCGAGAGAAACGTGGATCAAGCCGGCGCGGCGGTACAGTGGGAGCAAGTCCTCATCGCGCAAAATGTCCGTCACGCGGGTGTTGATCCCCCAAAGCACAGGCAGCTTCCGGCGCTCCATCTCTTCGCAGAATTCGACAAACTTCCGCCGATTCAGCGTGGGCTCCTCGTCAGCGAGGATGAAGAACCCGACTTTGTGATCGCGGACCAGAGTCTCAATCTCGTCCACCACCTTTATGGCATCGCGGATCCGATAGTCGCGCCAGAACTTCCACTGCGAGCAGAAACTGCACGTGAACGGGCAGCCGCGGGCCATGTTCGGGATGGCGACGCGCACACCCATGGGGATATAGATGTACTTCTCCCACTCCAGCACGCCCCAGTCGGGGCTGATGGAATCGAGATCGGTGATGGGCGGCTCAGCCGGCGTTGCCACCACCTTGGTCCCATCCGAATAGGCGATTCCGCGGATGTTTTCCCGGTCAGTGAGCCACCGGCCCTCGTCCACGGCGCGAACCAGATTCAGGAAGACCGCCTCACCTTCACCGCGGACCACCACGTCGATCCACGGCGCTTCGGCCAGCACCTGTTGGTACATGAAAGTTCCGTGGATGCCCCCCAGCACCGTAACTGCATTCGGATGCACCTCCTTGGCGATTTCCAGCAGCCGTTCCGCCTTGTAGATGGAGGGCGTAATCGCCGTGGCGCCGATGACGTCCGGCCGCTCGGACTGGAACAGTTCTCGCAACTGTTCCTCGGTCAGATTGTTGGTCATCGCGTCGACGAACCGGATATCCGCGTACCCAGCTTGTTTGAGGTAGCCCGCGAGATACGCGACCCACGACGGTGGCCAGTTGCCAGCGATTTCGGCACCGCCGGAGTGATAGTTCGGATGGAGCAATAAGATTCGCACGGTTAACCTCTGCTATTACAAATACAAATTGGATGTTTCGCCCACGCCTACGGCCGACTTCGCCGAGGCAGCGCGGTCTCTTGGGGCGCAGCTATGGAATGAGTGCGCCACTCCCAAACCTGCACGCAACCTTTGAAAGTTTGCTTTTGTTATCAGGCTGACGATCGGCAACATCGCCTGCGCGCAGACATGCAAGACCAGCCTCGCCCGAGGCGCCGGACAAAGTCTCGCTCCCGAAAACGGCAAGCCCGGCACAAACCCCCGAGCCCGAAGCCGCCGCTCGACGGGTATTCGTATCCTCCAGCGCGGAACCCTTTCGGGGCCCAACTGGAACCGCACTCAACCGCTCGCGAGGGAAAGTGGCTTCCCCCGAGCCAGTAGACGTGGGCAAACCGTCGGAAATCAGCCCCCGGCCGACTTCCCGCGACCGAAGCCCCCATCGCCAGAGCGACGCTGTCGGGATCGGCAGAACGAGAAACCAGTGCTCCAGTATCGCCAGCGTCATCAGCGTCCCGAGGAAAGCGTAACCTGCGGCATCGAAATCGCTGCTTCCCACGGCGAGGGCTTCACGCACAAGAAGCGTCACGATGACCATCGACACCGTGATCGACACGGGAAAGAGCAGGTTCATCGCCTTCCGCCGGAAAAAGCTACGCAGAAACTGTAGGTGATCCGGCAGAAATTCCTCGTTGAGATTGCGGACCCCAAGAAACATGTTGAGCTTCGCGCTTTCCCGCATGCCCCAGAGAATCAAGAAAGTCCATGTCCCCACTTGGTTCGTGCCGGACCACGTAAGCGCAATGACAGCCCCAGCCGCCGCCGCCAATGACAACTCGTGATAAAGCATCGCCTGGATAGCGTGCCCCAAGTGGCGCCATCCGCTGCAGCCAATTGGGCAAGGGTCCCGCCGCGGGCCGGTGATGAAGCCCATGAGGAACCCCACTTCCTGCCAACCCCAGACCAAAACGCCCGAGGTGAAAGCGACATATGCCCCAAAAACCGAGGTGTCGTTCTGGGATGCGGCCAACCCATACAGCCCGAGAATAAGCAGCGCCGTGGCGCCTACCAGACTCCAGCGGAACGTGCCTCTGGGCAAACCGTCCAGATAGAGAATGAGGCCGGTACTGAACCACCACACGAACAGCGTGTAAAGGACAGGCAGGCCGTAATCCCACATTTGATGCGCGCGCCCTACCAGGCCGGAGCGAGCCGGACGTCCTGGGGCGGGGAATTCGGCTTGGTCGGGAGCAAATAGAGCCGCCCAAACGTGGCCGCGGCGACGACAGCGAGTGCGACACGCTTGGCGCCTCCAACGATCCCACCCTGCGCACGTGCAGAATCGCTGGCCTCCGAAATCTCCCGCAACCGCTCAAGGCCGGCCAGGAACCGAGGATCGTCGATATCAAGCGTGAACGGAAACACTTGTTTCGATATCTCCGAGGTGATTCTGAAGACGGTCATGTCGTAGTCGACCTTGTCGATCCCCAAGGCCGCATGCATCACCGGGCGAGACGCGTCTCGCACGTACATCGTGGCGAACACAGACAAGACGAAGAAGCGAATCCATAACCGATTGTGTCCCGTCAGCAACTTGGGATTCGCCCGCAGCAACAGCGCGAACGCCTCTCCATGCCGAAACTCGTCGTTACACCAGTTCTCGAACCAGCGGAATATGGGGTGAAAGCGCTTCTCGGGGAAGCGTTCGGTCTGCCGGTAAATCGAGATGTAGCGCGCGTAGCCGATTTTCTCGGACAAGTACGTAGCGTAAAAAATGAACTTGGGCCGGAAGTAGGTGTATTTCTTGGCCTTCGCCAGGAACCCGAGATCAACGCCCAAACCAAAATCTTTCAGCCACTCGTTAATGAATCCTGCATGGCGCGCCTCGTCCCGGCTCATCAAGCCGAAAAGCTCTTTCAGGTCGGGGTTATTGATCCGCTTCTTGATTTCCGCATACAAGACACAGCCAGAAAACTCGGCGGTAACCGAACTGATCATGAAATCACTAAACTCGCGTCGCAACTCGTCCGGGAGCTGAGAGAAATCCTGCTCCATATCGCCGGGCCGCTTGAAATGGCCGCGATTCGGATCGCTCCTGAACTCATCGATCAGCGCGTCCCACTCTTTGCGGATCGGCGTCAGATCGAGGGCATCGATGGCCGAGAAATCAGTCGTGTAGAACCTGGGCGTCAGAAGGCCGTCCTGTTGCGCCATTTGTGTCGCCTCGTTCGGCGCTCCTGATCGATTTTCTTCGTTCACCTGCCCCCTCCTCTGTTAGGGAAACCGCTATCAAGCCGGATCTCTATGAAACCGGCGCACTTCGACCGCCAACCCTCAGTGCTCCGGAGTTGTCGACTTCCCATGACCGGATGCCGAGAATGCAGCGTCAGACCTTCCCTCAGACAGCTCCTGCGGCAAGGAGACCGCCCTCATCATGGGTTCGCCCAAGTGCCAGGCCCGGTCTTCGGCGCCCGAGTACCTACCGCTTAGAGTTTCCCACCAATAGCAAATGGACGAACAACTCAGAATTGGTCGGTCCAAAGGCGCCCAAGTCGATGTGGCGGCGGGTTTCCAGGTCGTCGAGTACGAGCCGGCCGTCTTCACGCCCAGTCAGCCGAAACGGAGCCTCTGGGGCTACCTTCTGCCGGATCCGGTCACGCGCCAAGCCGCGCAACGTGCCTCGCAAAAATCCGTTGGTTCCGGGAACCACTCGATCCACCAGCCGGTTTTTATCCTTTAGATCGAAAATGGCAATGCTGCCATCAGTGCGCTCCTCGAACCGGAAGTGCCGCTCGTATAGCGCCGGCGAAACGGGCTCCATCGTCGCACCGATTCCGGTGAGGCGTGAAACCAGAACAGACAGTATCGTCAATGCAATCATCACCCCGGCCGATATCAGTAACCAGCGCGGGATGACAGGAACGCTCTCAGAATTACTCACAGTGCTCCCACTTAGTGTACGGTTGCAAGCGATGATCCGCCCATACCGCTGGCGTGGGACGCAGCATCCTGAAGGCCACCCTCAGATCCGTTGGCGCCTTCAGCGGTGGCGCTCTGCAACGCATCCGACAGCAGCTTCGCGACGCTCACCGCATCGGGGACAACGCGCAGCATCGGCTCGGTTCGCTTTAGGTGCCACGGACGAGCATGTGGCCAGAGATGGACGTAGGCAATGCGATCCGTGCCGCTCAGCTTGAGCGTGATGTCGCCGGTCCCATCGGGGTAAGGACGCATTTCCACAGACTCGATCGTGCGGAAGGGGATGTTGAATGTCACTGATAGCACCACGCCAACCCGCATTACGATGCGCCGATCAGTGACTGAATAGACGGTGGTCCGGGCCATGAGCCATGCGATTAGCCAGAGCAGCCCAATGGCAGCCAGAACAAGAGGTAGCGGCCATAGGATGGCAGAAAACCCTGCGGCCCACGAGCCAGTATCGTAGTGAGTCGAAGCCGCTCGCCACACCAGAAGAAGGCCTAAATAGACGCCAAACATCCGCGAGTGAAGCACACGGCGCGCCAACGCCTGCCAGCGCGGCGCGCCTTGCCAAATCAGCCGCTCGCCTGCCGGGAGTTCACCCGGCAGGCCGCGCACTGGTTCGAACTCGTGTTCTATCACAGGAACGGTTCCGCCCGCGAAGGATCTGCGTAGAGGTGGCCGCCACCGTAGTACCCAACAACACGATCTTCTTCGCGTAGCGTGATCTGATCACGGTTCGCGAGAACTGGAACATCTGCGAACTGGGCTGCTGTGATCGACGCTACCTGAACCTGACGAGCCTTACCGTTCACGCGCGCGAAGTTGATCGGCAGCAGTACTGTGCGCGATCCGCCAGCCACGTTCACTTCAAGGTACCGAACCTGAGGCTCTGCACGATCAACCCATATATCGGAAATCGCGCCAGCCACGGCACCGTCACACCCGACGACGTCAAAGCCGCGAGGATCCGGATCCCGAGCCTCCACCGCAAATTCGGTAGCAATGCGCAGCGGGACGATCTTCGGCAGACCGGTGAAAGTAAGGTCGGGTTCGTTCTCGCGGTCTGCGTAGGAAGCAGGACCGACGCCATCCACCAGCGGATTGCCGGTAGGAGCAATCGGGGCGCCCGGGAACGGAGCAATCGGCTCGGCCGCGATAGCGCGCTCCGCCTTCTGATGCGGCACAACCGATACGCCGCCGTACTGCAGAACAAATGTCTTAGGCTCCGGCATCGGCGGCCAGCCCTGCACCGTGATTGAGCCCGACCGGTCAGACTCAAGCGGATAGCCTTCCCGCTTGTCTTCCTTGCGCAGCCAGTAGATTAGACCACCTAAAAAAATCCAGAATACATACAAGGTGATCTGGGCAACGTCAATATATTGTGTGATTGCGCCGTGTGCCATGAGAAACCTCCCCAGTGAAAAAAGGCTAGCTCGGAAACTCCGCCAGCCCGAACTTCGAAGACGGCCGTTTCGCGGCAACGCTCGCCGTGCGGACGAGCGGACCGATCGCGACCAGTGTTGCGAAAAGCAAAGCAATCTCGATGTGGTAAACCACGCCGTAGCCGGTAGAAATACCCGTCAAGGCAGGTCCCAGAAGACCGCTCGTCGCGGCTTCCGACACGATGTCGCGGATCGCGCCCCCTAGCGCTACCGCAATACCGGCTGCGGATGCTTGAACCGCACCCCAGGCTCCCAACGCAAGGCCCGCCTGGCCCTTGCTGTCGAGTTCCATGGCAGCGATCAACATACAAACAGAAAATAGACCGCTGCCAATTCCGATTAGGAAAGTCCCAATCCTAAAAAGCATTGCAGACTGCAACGGGTCGGCGAACACGACCGCTGCAAACGCAAAAATGCCGATGAGCGCTCCCACTGCTGCAATCCGCTGTGGGTCGACGCGCATGCGCAAAAGCTTTGCCGCCAAAGCGAACGCCAGAATAGCGCCACCGGCGGAAAACGCGGTCAGCGACGTTGTTGCGCTAACTGACATGTGAAGTATCTGCCCCCCGTAGGGTTCGAGCAGAATGTCTTGCATGCTGAACGCGGCAGTGCCGAGGCCAACCGTCACCAGCAGACGGCTTGAACGGCCGCCGGAGATGAACGCTTTCCACGATTGCCGGAATGACGGCCGCGGCGTATCTGCGGAGGTGCGCGATGGATCGCGCGCCTCCTGCTTCCACAAGGCAACCACGTTCAGAATCAGCGTCAGCATCGCTGCGCCCTGGATGACCTTGATCAGGCGAATCTGGCTGAAATCTGCCAGCAGGGCACCGAACCCTACCGAACCCAAAACCATGCCAACCAGCAACATCACGTAGAGCAGGGCGACCACGCGCGGACGCGACTCTTCCGGCGCAATGTCGGTTGCCAGGGCGAGCCCGGCGGTCTGCGTGGTATGCAGGCCCGCACCGACCAGCAGGAAGGCGAGCGCCGCCCCGGTTGTGCCAACGAAAGCGGGCGCAGTAGAGTCACCGGACAGAACAATCAGCGCGAAGGGCATGATCGCGAGGCCCCCGAACTGCAAAAGCGTGCCGAACCAGATGTATGGAATCCGCTTCCAGCCCAACGCTGACCGATGCGTATCGGAGCGGAAGCCGACCAGCGCCCGGAAGGGAGCGAAAACCAGAGGCAAGGACACCATCAGCGCCACGAGCCACGCGGGCATGTGCTGCTCAACGATCATGACGCGGTTCAGCGTCCCGTTGAGCAGTGCCACTGCCATGCCGACGGAGATCTGGAACAAAGACAGCCTCAACAAACGACCGAGGGGCAGTTCCGCGGTCGCAGCGTCAGCAAAGGGCAGGAATCGCGTCCCGATGCGACTCCAGCCCTGCGCCATCGCTTCGTTGAAGCGGTTCATTGGCGTTTCAATTCCAGCGCCTGGGAAATGTAGAACCCGCGGGCAATCGCGTTGGTGCGCGTCGCCGAAAAACTCGCGAGGGCGGGCTCGGTCTGCAGCAGACGCCGTAACTCCTGCTCCGCCACCGGTTCGATCGCTGGCGACCGATCTCCGCGCGGGAAGAAGCCACCGACGGTGTGCATGAGCGTCAACAAAAACGTCTTCGGGGCAAACGTGAACAGAATCGAGGTGTCCACCCTGGGCGCGAGGCCGGCCAACACCGCGACTATGTCCCTCGCTTGGTAATGGATCAGCGAGTCCATGCACACCACGTGGTCGAAGCGGCCCAGCGCGGGATCGAGCAGATCGCCGACACGAAAATCGACGGACCCCGGTCCGAGATCCTCAGGCAGCCGCTCTTTGGCTAGACCCACCAGGGTCGGCGAGAGATCGATGGCCACCACCTCTGCACCGCGACGCGCGGCAGCAACGGCCAGCGCACCGGTACCGCACCCGGCGTCCAGTAGCCGGCGCCCAGAGAGATTCTCGGGCAGCCAACCGAGCAGGGTGTTACGCATTTCTTCGCGGCCTGCGCGAACGGTGGCGCGAACACGCCCCAGCGGCGCGTCCGACGTTAGACGAGACCAAGCTTCAGCCGCGGTACGGTCGAAGTACGCCTCAATCTGCCTACGGCGCTCCTGATACGAACTTGCCATTGCTCAATCGAATCCCAGCAGGTCAAAAATATCCCTGTCCTTCATCGGCGTAGCCGACAAGGGCTCAGCTCCAGCCCAAAGCGACGCAGCCAGCCGGAGGTACTCGGCCTGGACCGCTTCCACTTCCGGCGATGGTTCCATCTCGAACATCGTGGCTTTCTTCAAACGGCTCCGCCTGATCACATCGAGGGCAGGGAACCGCGCGACCGTCTTCAAGCCGACGACCTCGTTGAAGCGGTCGATCTGATCGGTGTCTGCGCTACGATTTGCGATAACGCCGCCGAGGCGCACCGGGTAGTTCCGCGACTTGGCCAGGATGGCAGCCACGATGCGATTCATGGCGAAAATCGAATCGAAATCGTTGGCGGCTACCACGAGCGCGCGATTCGCATGCTGAAGAGGCGCAGCGAAGCCCCCGCACACAACATCCCCCAGAACGTCGAACACCACGACGTCGGTATCCTCAAGCAGATGATGCTGCTTAAGGAGCTTCACCGTTTGGCCGACGACGTAGCCTCCGCAACCAGTGCCGGCAGGCGGCCCGCCGGCCTCCACACACATCACGCCATTATAGCCGCGATAGACATAGTCGTCGGGTCTCAACTCTTCCGGATGAAAGTTCACCGACTCCAATACGTCGATGACAGTGGGCACCAGGCACTTGGTCAGCGTAAATGTCGAATCGTGTTTTGGATCGCAGCCGATCTGCAACACGCGTTTCCCCAGCTTGGAGAACGCCACCGACAGATTCGACGACGTCGTGCTCTTGCCGATGCCGCCCTTGCCATAGATCGCGAATACTTTCGCCGAGCCGATCTGGTCTTCGGGATCGAGTTGAAACTGTACGCTGCCCTCCCCGTCCGGCCGGGTGGGCAGTTTTCCCAATGCCGAAAGCGGCACTGTAGTCGTAGTGGTCACGCAGCAGCCTTTTCGTAAACGCCTTCCAGGCGGTCTTCCAGTTCTTCGCTCGCTTCCCGCAGCGCGGCGAGGGTCTCGTCGTCCGGCTGCCAGTAGCTGCGCTGATGAGCCTCGAGCAACCGGTTCGCCACTTTCGCCGACGCAGTCGGGTTCAGGGCGGCCAAGCGCTCGCGCATTTCCGTATCGAGAATGAAGGTCTCGGTCAATTGCTTATACACCCAGGGCGCAACCTGCCCGGTCGTTGCCGACCAACCCATCGTGTTGGTCACGTGGGCCTCGATCTGGCGCACGCCTTCGTACCCGTGCTTGAGCATGCTTTCGTACCACTTGGGATTCAGCATGCGCGTACGGGTTTCCAGCGCCACCTGCTCAGCCAGAGTGCGCACCGCCCCTTCGCCATGGGTCTGGTCGCCGATATACACGGGGGCGGTCTCCCCCTTCGCCCGCTTTACGGCACGACTGATTCCGCCCAGGGTATCGAAGTAGTGGTCCACTGTCGTGACGCCCAGTTCGACGGAATCCAGGTTCTGGTATGCCAGCTGCACGTCCGCCAGCACGCTCTTCAGCAGATTCGCCTGCTGCACCGGCTTTCCGCTGCAGCCGTAGGCGAAACACTTGCGGCTCGTGTACGTTTCCGCCAGTTCGTCTTCGTCTTCCCAGCGGCTACTGTCGATGAGGTTGTTGACGTTTGATCCGTAGGCACCGTCCGCATTGCTAAATACGCGCAGGGATGCAGTCTCGAGGTCGCACCCCTGGGCCTGCTGGTAGGCGAGCGCATGCTTGCGGACGAAGTTGAGCTCCACGGGCTCATCCGCGCTCGCGGCCAGCAAACACGCTTCCGCCAGCAGCTTGGTCTGCAGCGGCAGAAGATCGCGGAAAATCCCCGAAAGGGTCACCACCACGTCCACCCGCGGCCGCCCCAGTTCCTCCAGGGGAACCAGCGCAGCACCGGCGAGACGGCCATAGCTATCGAACCGCGGCTTGGCGCCAATCAAGGCCAGCACCTGCGCCATCGGACCGCCTTCACTCTTTAGGTTGTCAGTGCCCCAAAGCACGAGGGCGATGGATTCGGGAAAGGCGTTCCCGTCCTCGCGGTAACGGTTGAGCAGCCTGTCCGCCTGTTTCGCGCCGTCGCGCATCGCGTAGGCACTGGGGATCCGGAACGGATCGAAGCCGTGGATGTTGCGCCCTGTCGGCAGAATCGCTGGCGTACGCAGTAGATCGCCTCCGGGGGCCGGACGCACGAAGCGACCGTCCAGCGCACGCAGTATCGCGGGAAGCTCGTGATCTTCGGACAGCAGCTTGTCAGTCGCTGCGAGTTCAGTAAGCAGACCGATCGCTGCATCTTCGTCGTCAAGCCCTGCCGTTGCAACGACATCCTTCGGAGCACGCCCCTGCACCAATCCCTCGACCGTCTCCCGGGGCAACTTTGCCCCGTGGGTGGACTCCGCCACGGCGAGCAGCAGGTCTACCCGCTCTACCTCGGTGGGCACCTGACCGACGACGTGCAGGCCGCTGGGGATAAGGGTCTGCTCCAGTTCGAGCACTTCGATCCACAGTTTGGAAATGCGCGCGTCGGCCTGCTCGCCCCAGGCGGGCTCCGCCTGGGCCAGTTCGAGAGCAGCGGCCTGCGCCTGAATCAATTCGGCCAGATCGGCACGCGGCTCGGTGGCGTCCGGTTCGAGACCACGCCAGTGCTCGACTGAGCCCTTCAGATCCAGCAGCCCGCGATAGAGGCCGGCCTGGGAGATTGGGGGCGTCAGGTAGCTAATGAGGGTGGCCGCCGAGCGACGCTTGGCGATCGTCCCTTCCGACGGGTTGTTGGCCGCGTAGAGGTACAGGTTCGGCAGATCGCCGATCAGCCGGTCCGGCCAACACGCGGCAGACATGCCGGACTGCTTGCCAGGCATGAATTCGAGCGCGCCGTGTGTCCCGAAATGGAGCACGGCATGGGCGCCGAAGTCTTCGCGGATGTAGCGGTAAAAAGCCGAGAAGGCGTGGGTCGGTGCAAACCCTTTCTCGAACAGCAATCGCATCGGGTCGCCTTCGTAGCCGAAAGCCGGTTGCACACCGACGAACACGTTGCCGAACTGAGCGCCCAGTACAAAAATTGAGCTGCCGTCACTCTGCTGCCTGCCTGGCGCCGAGCCCCATTGGGCTTCGATATCCGCTAGCCAGCGCTCGCGCCGCACATGGTCGTCCGTCGGGATGCGCGTATGAACGTTGGCATGGGCCCCAAACCGTTGAGCGTTGCCGTTGACGATCTTCTCGCGCAGATCATCCACTGTCGCGGGCACGTCGACGCTGTAGCCCTCACGCTTCATCGCACCCAGCGTGCCGTGCAAGGACGCGAACACGGAAAGGAAAGCCGCCGTCCCGGTATTGCCGGCGTTGGGCGGGAAGTTGAACAGCACGATGGCGACCTTGCGCTGGGCGCGTTCACTCCGGCGCAGCAACACCAGGCCGGCCACCCGGGCAGCCAGCATTTCCGTACGCTCGGAGCATGCGGTCATGTCCCGGTCGCAGGCCGTATTGTCAAACGAGCATGCCCGGTTGCAGCCGAGGCACGGCGTTCCGGCGGCCGAGGCGCGTCCGCCATAAACGAGCGGCCCGGTGGCCCCATCCAGTTCGGGGATAGCCACCATCATGGTGCTTTCAACCGGCATCAGGCCGCGGTCCGACGAGCCCCACTGCTGAATGGTCTGGAACTCCACGGGGGTCGCAGCAACGTAGGGCACGTCCAGCTTGGCGAGCATTTCCTCCGCTGCCCTGGCGTCGTTGTACGCGGGACCGCCAACGAGGGAAAATCCGGTCAGCGACAGCACGGCATCCACGGCGCTACGACCGTCCTTGAGGAAGAACTTTTCCACTGCGGGCCTGGCATCCAGACCCGCGGCAAAGACCGGCAGAGCGCGCAGACCTTGCGCCTCGACGGCTGCGATCACGCCATCGTAGTGGCCGGCATTGCCCGCCAAAACGTAGGAACGCATCAGCAGCAGGCCCACCGTCCCCTTGTTGCCGGGAGCAGCGGGCAGCTTGTCGAGCGTGTCGCTGATCTTCCCCTTCATGCGAGGATGGTAGATCCCGACTTCCGGGTACTCGACCGGCGGGTTCGACTTCAGCGTTCCACGCAGGCCGCGGCGTGGCCCGTCCGCATAGCGGTCCACCAGGAAGCGGACCATGTTGACGACGTTCTCGTCGGAACCGGCCAGCCAGTACTGCAGCGCCAGGAAATAGGCCCGCACGTCCTGGGCGGTGCCGGGGATGAAACGCAGGATCTGCGGAATGCGCCGCAGCATCTTCATTTGCTGGGCGCCGGCGCTCGTACTCTTGTCCTTGCTGCCGCGCAGCCGCTTGAGCAGCGACAGTGCTCCGCCCTGGGAGCCGTCCATGGTGAACTTGCCGGCTCGCGTCAGGCGCACAACCTCGCCCGCGGACATGCACACGATCATCGCATCGCAGTGGTCGCGGCGCGCCTCGAGTGCCGGCAACACGGTACGGATATGCTCTTCCATGAAGAGCATGGTGACGACGACGATGTCGGCCTGCGCGATGTCCTGGTTGCAGTGCGCAACGGCTTCAGGATCATCCGTCAACTCGGCAACCGCATGAAGGCTCAGAGACAGGCCCGGCAGTTCCCGCCGCAGCGTTTGCTGGGCACGGTCGGTGGCGCTGGCCAGATGGCTGTCCAGCGTGACGATGACTACCCGAACAGGGGTTTGATCAGCGGCCGAAGTGCGCTTTGGCTTCATATAGGGTCTCGACGGAAATCTGCGTTAGGCCTCGCTCCTCGGCGAAACGCTCGGTGTTGCGACGAGCTTTCCCGCGCACGAAGAACGGGATCTTCTTGAGTTCCTTTTCGCCTTCCGGCGTCCACACCGGCCCGGTCCGGCCTTCAACTGCCTGACCTGGAACCTCCACCGGCGCAGCCGCAGCGGTCGCCAGCACCGGCTCCTTGCGCGCCACCGGCGCCGAGGTATGGAGGTGCGACGCGGCCGCGTCGTCGCGAAACTCGAAATCGTCCCGGAACATGTGGAGCAGATGCTCCTCCAGTCCCATGACCAAAGGATGAATCCAACTATCGAACAGGACGTTCGCCCCCTCGAACCCATAAACGGGGGCAAACCGGGCAGGCACGTCCTGAACGTGAATCGGCACGGAAATCACCGCGCAGGCAATACCAAGCCGCTTGGCGATGTGCCGCTCCATCTGCGTGCCCAAAACCAACTCTGGGGAGGCATCGGCGATCGCCTTCTCCACCTCAAGGTAATCGTCAGTGATCAGCGCCTCGACCCCGTAGGCTTTTGCCGCCTCCCGCACCTCGCGCGCAAACTCGCGGCTGTACGTTCCCAGGCCAACCACCGTGAAGCCCATCTCGTCGCGCGCAACCCGCGCCGCGGCAACGGCATGGGTGGCGTCGGCGAAAATGAAGACGCGCTTGCCGGTCAAATATGTAGAGTCGACGGTACGGGTGTACCACGGCAGGCGGGACTGGGACGCTGACCTAGATGCCATCCCCGGCCGCTCCGCCGCCAGAATGGGTCCGGGGTCGACGCCCGCCAGACGGGCCACCTCCGCGACGAACTCCCGCGTGGCGCCCACACCCATGGGAATCGTCTTGGCGAACGGCATGCCGAACATGCGCTCCAGCCAGGACGCGGTGGTACGCCCAACTTCGGGATACAGGTCGATGTTGAAGTCGGCTTCGGGAATGCGCTGGATATCTTCCACCGACGCGCCGAGCGGGGCCACGACATTCACCTCGATGCCCAACTGGCCGAGCAGCCGGGTCACCTCCGTCACATCGTCCCGGCAGCGAAAACCCAGGACGGTCGGCCCCAGGAGGTTGGCCCGGGGCTTGCGGTCCGCCGGCCGCACCGGCCGTTGCGACCCCGTTGCAGGCATCCGATCGGCGAGCAGCGCCCTGACCAAGTGGTAAAGGGTTTCGCCAGCGCCCCAGTTCTCTTTCCGCGAATAGGCCGGCAGTTCTAGCGCAATGACCGGTACCGGCAGATTCATGCCGCGCGCCAGGGCTCCAGGCTGATCCTGGATCAACTCGGCGGTACAGGATTCGCCGACGAGAATCGCCTGTGGCTTGAACCGCTCATAGGCGTCGCTGACCGAGGTCTTGACGAGGTTGGCTGTGTCACCGCCCAGATCACGGGCCTGGAAACTTGTATACGTAACGGGCGGGCGCCGGTCCTGCCGCTCGATCATCGTGAACAGAAGATCGGCGTAGGTATCGCCCTGGGGCGCATGCAATACATAGTGCACGCCGGACATCGACGCGGCGACGCGCATTGCGCCAACGTGGGGAGGCCCTTCGTAGGTCCAGAGAGTCAGTTGCATGGGATCGCGCTCTCAGACCGAGAGCCGAGCTCGCCGATCAAGCGGCCGTGAAAGGATTTCAGCCAAGTCTGCAGCCTGGTCGAAACCGTGGATCGGCGTGAATACGAGTTCGATCGACCACTTTGTCGTCAAGCCCTCCGCCTCCAGCGGGTTTGCCAGGCCCAGGCCGCACACCGTGAGGTCAGGTTTCGCAGCACGCACACGGTCGAGCTGCTTTTCCACGTCCTGCCCTTCGGAAAGCACCGTCCCGGCCGGCAGCAACGGAAGCTCCGCCTCCAGCATCTGACGATCCAGATAAGGCGTGCCGACCTCGACCAACTCCATCCCCAACTCGCGGTTCAGAAAACGCCCCAGGGGGATCTCCAGTTGGGAATCGGGCATCAGGAACACGCGTTTCCCCGCCAGTTGTTCCCGGTATCTGGCGAGGCCCTTTTCAGCACGATCAATGAGGGGCTGGATAACCGACTTCAGGTGATCCGGAGCAACATTCCATTTTTCGGCCGCGGCACCAAACCATGCGGCAGTCCCTTCGGCCCCGAGAGGATAGGGCGCGGACAGCATGGTTGCGCCACGCGCCACGAGCGCCCGGACAGTTTCGCCGAGGAAAGGCTGCGCCGCCAGGATGAACGTATTAGGCCCTACTGCGGGCAGATCCGCTGCGCGCCGCGAGGGAAGGAAACCCACCGGTCCGATGCCCAACTGCTCGAAACAGCGCTGGAACTGATCCTCGACCACATCGGCCACACAGCCGACGACGAGGATCTGCCGCTCGTCAGTCGCCGGCAGCAAAGGCACCATGGCCCGCAGGGCGTTGTCTTCCCCCTGGGTGAAAGTGGTATCGATGCCGGAACCGGAATAATCGATCACGCGCACCCGGGGAAGCAGCCGGGCATTGAGCCGCTCCGCCGCTTTGGCAAGATCCAGCTTGATCACTTCGGACGGGCACGACCCGACGAGGAACAGCGTGGATATATTCGGGCGACGTTCGAGCAGTTCGACGCAGATCCGATCGAGTTCATCGTTCGCATCGGCCAGCCCCACCAGATCGCGGTCGGTCAGGATAGCGGTGCCGAAACGCGGCTCGGCAAAGATCATCACGCCCGCGGCAGACTGAATGAGATGGGCACAGGTACGGGAACCGACCACCAGGAAAAAGGCATCCTGCATCTTGCGATGCAGCCAGACAATGCCGGTCAAGCCGCAGAAGACTTCGCGTTGACCGCGCTCCCGTATGACCTTCAGGCCACCAAAGCTTTCCGCGGCAGCCGTCACTGGAACTGCACTGAGATCAGTCATTCGGGAACTGCCAAGGCGTTGGCGGTGCCATTGGGCTGCTGGCGCTGTTGCAGTCGCGCAGCCCGCAGTTTGATCAGGAACTGTCCGGCGTTGATCACATAGGTGGCGTAAGCGGCCAGGGCGAGCAGCATCAGTTGCCGCGCGTCAAGAGCGCCGGTCGCCAGAGCCACCAGATACGCCGTGTGCAGAGCCAGGACGAGCATGCTGAATACGTCTTCCCAGAAGAACGGGCGCGCAAACAAATAGCAGCCGAAGACATCCTTCTCCCAGATGGAGCCGGTGATCATGATCGTGTACAAGATCAGCGTCTTGACCACGACGGAAATGTTCGCAGCCGCCAAACCCTCGCCCGTGGCGAGGTAGCGGATGACCAGCACCAAGCTGACCAGAAAAACCACAAACTGTATCGGGGCAAGAATCCCTTGCACGAGCGTCCAGGGGGACGCATCTCTCCTGCGCCGCTCTTCGGCGGTGTACAGAACAGCGTGCTGAGCCTGCCGGGTGGGGCGGTGAAACATGGGGATGCTCGTCGGTCCAAGCGGTGCGTCTCGGAAATCTAGATCACTTCCCCGAGAGTGTCAACATTACGGAACGTAAACGATGCTTGACAATCCTGGAGTTATGGCATGAGAATCCCTCTCGATCCATGATGTGCATCGCCGCCCGGCAAAGGGAGAGTCTCCTATGGTGTATGCTTTCCCCCCACAAAATCCGCGCCCCCAACGCCGGGGGGGCGGAAGGGCGGCAGGCTCGCTGGGGGGGATCTGCGATCCTGCTCGATGGGGGTGGCCTGCGCCGGTTCTCAACAGGCGCGGGAGCAGAAAAATGGATCGACCCCTCGGGCCCTGCGGCGGCACTGCGGAACACCTCGCTGAACTAGTCCGCACACTCCAGGACGAGATTATCCCCCGTTTGGTTTCGGCGCGCAGACCGGTGCAGGCTGCCACGGCGGAACAGCCTTCGCCAGAAGCCCTCGTGGGCGCCGACGAGGTGGCGGAACTCGCCGGCCTCGCCCTGGTACCGGACGAAAGGCCGTCCCGCGCCTACATCGAGTCTCTGGTGGACCGGGGCGTCTCTGCGGAGACTATGTATCTTCAGCTCCTGGCACCCGCCGCACGGCACTTGGGCGAGCTGTGGGAAAGTGACGCCTGCGACTTCACCCAGGTCACCGTCGGCCTTTGGCGGCTGCAACAGATCGCCCACGAACTGGGCCCACTGTTGCAGCGCGATCCGGCGCCGGCGTTCGCCCAGGGCCACCGCATCCTCCTCTCTCCTGCGCCGGGCGAGCAGCACACGCTGGGAATCTTCATGGTGTCGGAGTTTTTCCTGCAAGCGGGTTGGGACGTCTGGGGCGCACCCATCGCGACCACCGAAGAGCTGCTGCGGTTGGTGCGCGAGCAATGGTTCGATGTCGTCGGGCTGTCGAGCGGCTGCCGCAGCCGCGTGGGCCGGCTGGCGTCCACGATCGCGGAGATTCGCAAGGCGTCCCGCAACCGGCGGATTGGCGTGATGGTGGGGGGCCCGATTTTCCTCGGCGACCCATCACTCGTCGGCGCGGTGGGCGCCGATGCAACGGCCGGGAACGGGCGGGACGCCCCCGCCGAAGCCGAAGTTCTTCTCTCACGGCTGGGACCTGCCCCCACGGACCATAGCGAGGATGCGGCATGTTGATGACAGCGAATGGTGATCGCTCTTTGGAGGCTTCCGCGTGAAGCTTTTTGACGCTCCGACGACATCCCTGGGAGATCTCGACGCCGAGGCAGCAGCCACGCTGATCGCTTCCGCGGCCGATATTGCCCTAGTCATCGACCCTTCCGGCGTTATCCGGGATCTCGCCTTCTCCAGTGACGAACTGGCAAACGAAGGCTGCGCAAAATGGCTCGGCCAGATGTGGGTCGAAACCGTCACTCTGGATAGCCGCGCAAAAGTCGAAGCGCTCCTGCGGGAAGCGGGAACCGAGGCGCCGCCGAAAACGCGCCACATCAATCACCCGTCCGGCAGCGGGGCCGATGTGCCCATTCTTTACTCGGCCGTGAAAGTCGGAACCAAGGGCCAGACCGTCGCCGTCGGCCGCGATCTGCGGGCGGTATCCGCCCTGCAGCAGCGCCTGGTGGCTGCCCAGCAGTCCATGGAGCGCGACTACTGGCGCCTGCGTCAGGTCGAAACGCGCTTCCGGCTGCTGTTCAACAGTTCGCCCGAGGCCGTGCTGATCGTGGACGCCTCGACCCAGAAAGTCGTCGAAGCCAATCCGGCGGCGGCTACCCTGCTCGGCGAATCCCTCAAGCGCATCGTCGGCCGCAGTTTCCCGGAGGGATTCGACGCCAACGGCACGCGCGCGTTGCAGACTTTGCTGGCCGGGGTGCGCACGGCCGGCCGCGCGGAAAACGTCCAGGCCAGGCTGGAGAGCGGATCGCGGGAGTTCCTCGTCTCCGCCTCGATGTTTCGCCAGGACGATGCAACGCTAATCCTGGTGCGGCTTGCCCCGCTCCAGGCCGAAGCCCCCACATCGCCGTTCCTGCGGGCCAAATCCAAGATTGCCGAGATCCTCGACAAAGCGCCGGACGGCTTCGTCGTCTCCGATCCCGAGGGGCGCATCCTACTGGTCAATCGTGCGTTCATCGACATGGCCCAGTTGGCGACCGAGGATCTTGCCCGCGGCGAACCGATGGAGCGCTGGCTCGGCCGCCCGGGGGTCGACATCAAGGTACTCATGGCCAACCTGCGGCAGCACGGATCGGTCCGCCTGTTTGCCACCACGCTACGCGGCGAATACGGCAGCACGGCGGAAGTGGAGATCTCCGCCGTCGTGGTGCAGGGCAATGAACTGCCCTACTTCGGCTTCGTCATTCGGGATGTCGGCCGGCGCCTCACGCCCACCACCGGCGGAGCGCGCGAACTCCCGCGCTCGGCGGACCAACTGACGGAACTGGTCGGGCGCGTGTCCCTGAAGGATCTGGTGCAGGAGGCGACCGACCTCATCGAGCGCTATTACATAGAGGCGGCGCTCGAACTGACCAAGGACAACCGAGCCGCCGCGGCGGAAATGCTCGGCCTCAGCCGCCAGAGCCTTTACGTGAAGTTGCATCGCTACGGGTTGGGGGATCTCGGCGCCGACCCGGACGTTTGAATTCGCGCCGGACCAAGCGAGCCTTCGCAGTGGCGGTGACGAACTTGACTCCGTCCCAGAGTGTCAATCTGGGTTGACTGCTCTATCTGTCAGGCGTAGCCTCGCGCCTTCCGAAATTGTCTCCCCCAAAGTCATGGAACGCCCCGTCCTGAACTCAGCGATGGCGCTCCCGTCCCCTGCGGCGGTTCTCGAACTCCTGAAACCGATCACCTGGTTTCCGCCCATGTGGGCGTTCGCCTGCGGCATCGTGTCCTCGGGCCTGCCCGTAGACGGACGGTGGCATCTCGTCGTGATCGGCATCCTGCTCGCCGGGCCGCTCGTCTGCGCCACCAGCCAGGCGGTCAACGACTGGTTCGACCGCCACGTCGATGCGATCAACGAACCGCACCGCCCGATTCCGTCGGGCCGTATTCCCGGCTCATGGGGCTTGTACATCGCCATCGCCTGGACGCTGCTGTCCCTCGTGGTCGCCAAGTTCCTCGGCCCCTGGGCTTTCGCTTCCTGTGCCGCAGGGCTCGTGCTGGCTTGGGCCTACAGCGCGCCACCAGCGCGCCTCAAGCGCAATGGCTGGTGGGGCAATGCCGCCGTCGGCCTATCGTATGAGGGACTGGCCTGGGTGACCGGCGCGGCGGTGATGGCCGGCGGCGCCATGCCCGACTGGCGCACCCTGCTGCTGGCACTGTTCTACAGCATCGGTGCCCACGGCATCATGACGCTGAATGATTTCAAGTCGGTGGAAGGCGACACAAAGATGGGCGTCGCCTCCCTACCGGTGCAGCTCGGCCTCGAAGGTGCGGGACGCATGGCCTGCCTGTTCATGGCCATTCCCCAGTTCATCGTGGTCGCCTTGCTGCTCATCTGGGGCCATCCGTGGCACGCGTTTTTCGTCGGGCTGCTGCTCGCAGTGCAACTGGCCATGATGGTGCGCTTCCTGCAAAAGCCGAGCGAGCGGGCCCTCTGGTACAGCGCCCTGGGTGTTAACTTCTACGTCACGGGCATGATGATCAGCGCTTTCGCCGTACGCGCGGGCGCACCGTTCTGACTTTCGGCCGGGTCGAAGAACGCCCTGGCCACCCTTACCCACAGGCCGCTACGGCGGCCGTGCGGCACACTGAACACTAATGGACCGGGGTTGAATCCATGGACTCATCCAAGATCTACGATGCAATCATAGTCGGCGGCGGGCCTGCAGGGGCCACGGCCGCGCTGGACCTTTCGCGGCGTGGCCGCGCCGTGGTCATGCTGGACCGGGAAGACCGGATCAAGCCTTGTGGCGGCGCCATTCCGCCCCAGGCGATGACGGAATTCGACATTCCCGACTCGATCCTCGTCGCTCACGTCACCTCGGCGCGCATGGTGTCGCCGACCTCCCGCGAGGTGGACATGCCCATCACCGGCGGCTTCGTCGGCATGGTGGACCGCAAGACCTTCGACCCCTGGCTCAGAGACCGCGCCGAGCAAGCCGGCGCGACCCGCGTCCGCGGCACCTACGAGCGCATCACGCGGGAGGACGGGGCTGCGGTCGTCCATTTCACAACCCCGGACGGCGCGGCGGCAAGCGTGCGGGGCAAAGTGGTGATCGGTGCCGATGGTGCCAACTCCGCTGTGGCCCGCCAGGAAATCGCCTGCCACAAAGAAATGCAGTACGTCTTCGCGTACCACGAGATCGTCCGCTCCCCGGAGCCGGGCCAGCAGGGCTACGACGGAACGCGCTGCGACGTCTACTACCAGGGGCGAATCTCGCCGGATTTCTACGGCTGGATCTTCCCCCACGGCGACACCGCCAGCATCGGCGTCGGCACTGCCCTCAAAGGCTTCTCCCTGCGCGGCGCGGTGGCTGAACTGCGCAAGGATACGGGCCTCGACGGCGCCGAAACCCTGCGCAAGGAAGGTGCGCCGATCCCGCTCAAGCCGCTGCGCAAATGGGACAACGGCAAGGACGTCGTGCTAGCCGGGGACGCCGCCGGCGTAGTGGCGCCGGCTTCCGGCGAAGGCATCTACTACGCCCTGACCGGCGGACGCCTTGCCGCCGAAGCCGTGGATGCCCTGCTCAAGACCGGCGACGTGCGCAGCCTCGAACTGGCGCGCCAGCGCTTCATGAAAGCCCATGGCCGGGTGTTTTTCATCCTCGGCATGCTGCAGAAATTCTGGTACTCCAGCGACAAGCGGCGCGAGCGCTTCGTCAGCATGTGCCGCGACCCCGACGTGCAGCACCTGACCTGGCAGGCCTACATGTACAAGCGCCTGGTCCGCGCCAAGCCGCTGGCCCACGCCCGCATTTTCTTCAAGGATCTGGCGCACCTGCTGGGCCTGGTTTCGCCCTCACGCTAACGGCGCCGCGGTCGGGCTGCGCGGGGGTCGGGTCCGGCCGGCCGGAAAGAAACGACTGACCGCCCGCCCCGAGGGGCGCGGCGGTCAGCCAGGAAAGCACACCACAAACATTCGGCCCCGGCGCTCGCGGATGCTTACCTCGCACGGTGAAATCGTTCTCCGTCACTCTCACGCAGGCGGGAATCCAGATTCGTCAATTTATGCAGGGCATTGGTCACCATCTTGATGAACGAACTGGATTCCCGCTTACCCCCGCGGGAATGACGGGGAATCCATGAG
>JBAWHH010000760.1:0-4725 GCA_049593715.1 Rhodocyclaceae bacterium | reverse complement strand
CATATGCCCCAAGGGCGAAAGGTTCGGCGAAGACCACTTCGTGCTGCGGGCCTTCATTCGCAAATCGCTCTGGCTCTTCCGGCGGCGAGCCCATCAGAAAGCGCCGGGCGGGGATCACCACCATCAGTGGCCCTTCGCCGCCGTCTTTCAGCTTGTCGCGGAATCTATTTCCTGACGCAACCGACTTGGTCGTGACGGGCGAAACCCCGAGGTGCAGACGCAGCGGCTCCAGAAGCTGCTCCAGCCCCGGATGTTCGGCATCCCCCGCCCAGCCGATCAGATCCGCCGTCTGGATGCGCCCAAACCCATAGGGGAATTCCACCTTCTCGATGAAGGCGGGGAAGAGAATGTCTTTGCGCCTGCCGTACTCGGCTTCTTCCAGCACGTAGTCGCTGTCCCGCGATTTCGCCGACCACAGCACCACCACCGCCCGCGCGCCGTGCAGTTCCGCTTCGATGGCTTTGTGCCAACGCTGGCCGACGCGGGTGTTCAGGTCCAGGAACACGCTCCAGCCTTCCGCCCGGAAGCGTTCGGCCAGGCCGGTCGCGATCGCCAGGTCGGTACGGGAGTAGCAGAGGAAAACGTCGCTCATTCTTGGTATTGCCGGAATGTAGGTTGGCCGGGCGCCATCTCCGGCCCGGCCGTGCTGGGCGTCCGGCACAGCGGGCGTCTATACTCGATCCATTATGCCGCAGGGGCACCCGCTGCCGGACGGTTCCGGCAAGCGAGTTGGCCCCGAAACTGAGCCGAAATGAGCCTGGACCCGCCGATCCCCGAAATCTATGTCCTCTGGCACCCGGCCTGCGCGCTGGGTGAGACCCTGGCGCGGCGCGTCCATGGCTGGCTGCGGCCGGGCATCGGTTTGGGGCCACAGGTGTTCTACCGTTGCCTGCCGGCGCCGGAAGCACCCGCGGGCGGGTTGCCGCCGCCGCTGCCGGACGAGATCCGGCCGGGCGGACTGCCGCCGCCACCGCCGCCCCTGGGCAGCGTACACCTGGGCAATGTGCAGATCGTCCTGCTGCTGATTGACGCCAACATGATCGCCGACGCGGCCTGGCGGCACTGGCTGGCGCGGTTGGCATCCTCCCCGGCGTGGGGCGAGCCGCGGCTATTCCTGCCGGTGGCGTTGGATTCCACGGCCTTCAACCTGCCGTCGGCGCTGAGCGAGTTCAATTTCCTGCGCCCGGCCGGGCTGCCGTTGCCCCAATCCGATCCGCCGGGCCCGCCAGGCGCGGTGGAAACGGTGGTGCGTTCCCTGCTGAAGCAATTGACGGAAGCGCTGTGCCGGCTGCTGCTGGGCGGGGCCGGTGCCTCCGCGGCGCCCAATCCCCCAGCCGCGGCGGCGAGGGATACCGGCTTGCCCAAGGTGACGCTGTTCCTCAGCCACGCCAAGGCGGATGGCACGGCGCCGGCGCGGCGCATCCGCGACTACATCTACAGCCAGACCCAGCTTGCCGCGTTCTACGACGAAAACGACATTCCGTATGGTTCGGTGTTCAGCCGCGTGCTGCAGGCCAACACCAGCGGCGCGCAGACGGCGGCGCTGATCGCGGTGAGCAGCGCGCGCTACGCTGCGCGGCCGTGGTGCCGGCGGGAGTTCGCCTCGTTCCGCAAGCCCCTGATGGAGGATCCGGACCCCGTTTGCGCCGAGCGCTGGCGGCTCAACCCGGTGCTGATCGTCGATGCACTGGAAGGCGGCGCCAGCACCCACAACATGCCGGAGTTCGGCAACACGCCGGTGATCCGCTGGGGTGAGGAAGTGCCGGACCAGGAGGAACAGATCGTCACCACGGTGCTGCGGGACGTGCTGCTGGCCGCTTACCACGCCGCCCTCGGCCGCCACGTGCCGCCGGATCTCGACTGCATCGTGCTCAACTGGGTGCCGGATCCGACGACGCTGCTGCACATTCCCCGCGTGCAGGCGGGCGAGGGGCTGCGGATCTATTACCCCGGCCGCGGCCTTTCGGGCCTGGAACTGGAGATCCTGGACGAGGCCTTCCCCCACGTCGAGTTCAACAGTTTCGATCAGGTGCTGTCATGACCAGCAAATACCGCTTGGCAACCGCGGCGCACGTCGTGGGGATTTCGCTCTCCTACCAGCGGGAGAACCTGTTTGCCCGCGGCTTTGGCCTTGAGCACCTGCGGGAACTGCTGCTGCGGCTGGCGCGGCCACTGCTGCGCAACGGTGCCAGCCTGGCCTTCGCCGGCCATTGGCGGGAGGCGGAAGACAATTTCACCTACGACCTGCTGCGCTTGATCAGTGCCGAGCAGGAAGACAACAGCCTCGGCGGGCCGGAGACGGATCTGACCATCGGCCGGCTCTACAACCATTCGCCCTGGCCCGATTACCTCGCCGTCACCCCGCACATCGAGGCGCAATGGATCAACTGCTGCCGCGTCGTGCGCATCACCCAGGAACACGCGGCCATCGCCCCGGCGGACCGGGTGGCGGACGCCGACGCCCACGCCGGCACCGACCGCGTGCGCTTCAACACCGCCGTGGTGTTGAGCGCCATGCGCCGCCTGGCGATGGATGGGCTGGCGCTGGATATTCCCGACCTGCCCAGCCCCGAGAACATTCCGGGCCTTTCGGCGCGGGTGCTGCTGGGCGGCAAGATGCAGGGCTACACCGGGTTTCTGCCGGGCCTGTTCGAAGAAGCCCTGGTGGCCCTGGAACGGCAGGCGCCGCTTTACGTGTTTGGCGGGTTCGGCGGTGCGGCGGAGGTGCTGGCCCGCATGCTGCTGGCGCCGGCCGGTGATCGGCCGCCGGAACTGACGCTCGATTGGCACAAGGCCGGCAGTCCCAACGTCACCAAGCTGCTGGAGCTATCGGGCAGTTATCAACTTCCGGCTGGCATTCGCTCCACCGCCCAGGGGCTGGACGATCTGTTCGCCGCCATCGAGCAAGCGCGTCCCAGCCTTGCCGCCGGACTGAATACCGGGCTGGACGAGGCGCAAACGCGGGAACTGCTGACCACCCGTGACATGGGCCGCGCCGTGAAGCTGGCGCTGGAAGGCCTGAGCAACCGCTTCGGTTTCGTGGCGCTGCCGGGGTAGCGGGGACCGGCGTTTGTCCCGACCTTTACCCTTCCCGGCGCGTGTGGCACATTCCAGCGCATGAAACGGCGCGATTTCCTCGAGAAATGGGGGCTCAAGAGCCTCAAGATCAAGCTCGGCTTCCTGGAGGGTGAGTTCCAGCCCGGTGATCCGGACCGGGCGGCGGCCTGGGATCTTTACATCGAGCTGCTAACCCGCGTCACCACCCAAAGTCTGGCGCCGGAAGAGGGCGACGAAAAGGCGGCCCTGGACAGCGTCTACGCTTTGTTTCCCCTCACCCGCGACATCCTGCGCCGCCATGGTTCTGGTGCCGGCGAGTTCGCCAAGCTGGCGATTCCCGTCCTTAACCAGATCATTCGGCCTTTCACCGCCAAATGGCACCGGCTTTCCCTGGCTGGCGCGTTCGAAGAGCCGGCCCGCTGCGTCGAATTCCGTAGCGCGCTTTCCCTGCTGCAATCCAGACTGCGCAACTACACCCAGGCCCTTTCCGCCATGGCGGACGTGGAAGATCTGACGGTGCTGGAGGAACTCGACGGCTGAGGTTCCGGCCGGGGGTACGGTTTGCCTCGGGAGCGGGGACGCTGCCCCCTGGCTCACCCGCCCGTCGCTTTTGCCGCAAGGCTTCCTCGTCGCCGGTTTGCGATCCGGTTCGATCTCCGGCGCGCACCCGCTCTCCAGTTTCCCCCGGACGCCCTCGTTCGCGCCCCAAAACAGGGATTCCTTCACCATGCCGGCCGGCTTATATCGATAAACCAGATATAAAACCCAACTAAAATTCGTTTGCTTTGATCGTAGCCCGATGCTTATATCGACATTAGTGAATTCTCGGGCCAGCAGCCGAATCGCGGTCGATAGAACTTGGTGCTGCAGAAGCGGGCACTGGCCGATCCTTTTTGAACTAAGCACTTATAGTTCAATAGCTTGTAGCGGTATTGTTGCCTGACGCGTGAAATGGGGGCGACCGGCGTGTGAGTGAATCCGCCTTGTCGCACCTGGCAAGAGCCTCCGGTTCCGGAGCCGCACGTCAGGTCATGGCCGGCGCCAGCGATACCGCAGGTGGACTTGAAAACTGCGGCGGCGCTTTGCCTGCCGGATTTCGCTTTCATCTTTGCTGCGCTTGCCACCACCATTTGGCGCGATGGTGGGGACTTTCGAACAAGCCGGGACTGGGCCCCAGGCGCGCAACGCAATTGTCGATTTCAACGCTCGCACGATGCTGTGCAGGAGGTGACGGCGGTTCGATGGGTTGTCGATCCGGCTCACGGGCGGGAAGCGCCGGTCGTGGGGTTCGGTTCCAGATCGTGTTTTGGGTTGGCCAAGCACTGTGTGGCCGACCGATGGCACCGGGGCGATGCACATGCAGTGGATGAGATGGCGCGGCGAGGGTTTGCCCCACTCTTGCGCCCTCCCGAGCAGGACGTAGAGCCTGCCTGAGAAGCCAAGCAACACTAGAACATAACAATGCAGGGCCAGGAACGAGGAGGAGGAAGAGCATGGTTTTGGTACCGACGAAGGTTTCCGCAAAGGAAACCGAAAGCGAGGTTCCCTGGGTGGCGGAGGCCGACGGCGCCATTCTCGTCGTCGACGATGAGCCCAGGACGCGCGGTTTTCTGGAGCAGACCCTACGCGCTCATTTCGCCCACGTCTGCTGCGCGGGCAGTGCCGCCG
>JBAWHH010000759.1:0-1611 GCA_049593715.1 Rhodocyclaceae bacterium | reverse complement strand
TGGGGGGGGCCGTGCTGGGCCGCAACGACCTGATGGAGGAGGTATTCAAGTTCCTGCGTACCGCCGGGCCGTCCCTGTCGCCCTTCAACGCCTGGGTCATCCTCAAGGGCCTGGAAACGCTGCGCATCCGCATGGAAGCGCAGTCCGCCAATGCACTGGCCCTGGCGCGCTGGCTGGAGGCGCGGCCCGAGGTGGAGCGGGTGTTTTATCCCGGCTTGGCTTCCCACCCCCAACATGGTTTGGCCCAGCGGCAGCAGAAGTCCGGCGGCGCCATCGTGTCCTTCGAAGTGCGGGGCGGACTGGAACGGGCCTGGCAGGTGGTGGATGGGACGCGGATGATATCGATCACGGCGAACCTGGGCGACACCAAGACGACGATCACTCACCCGGCGACGACGACCCATGGCCGCATCACGCCGGAAGCACGGGCTGCGGCCGGCATCGGTGAAAACCTGCTGCGGGTGGCCGTGGGGCTGGAGGACTTGGAGGACCTGCAGAGGGATCTGGGCCGGGGATTGTCTGCGGCCAACTGAGACCGTGCCCCATCGCGGTGGGCGGGCCTCGCTTTCTCAGGCCGTTGGCAGGCGATAGCCCTGGAACTGCTCGCGCAGCTTCAATTTGGAAAGCTTGCCGGTGCCGGTGTGGGGCAGTTCATCGACGATCGCCACATCGTCCGGCAGGCACCACTTGGCCAGGCGTTCTCCCATGTAGGCGAGGAGTTCTTCCTTGGTGATCTCTTCGCCGTCTTTCAGCACCACGACGAGTAAGGGACGCTCGCCCCATTTGGGATGCTGAACGCCGATCACCGCCGACTCCGCGATGGCGGGGTGGCCGATGGCAAGATTCTCCAGGTCGATGGAACTGATCCATTCCCCGCCTGACTTGATCATGTCCTTGGAGCGGTCGGTGATCTGCATATAGCCGTCCGCGTCGATGGTTGCCACGTCGCCGGTGGGAAACCAGCCGTCCCGCAAAGCCTCTTCGCCGCTGGCATTGAAGTAATCGTTCATCACCCACAGGCCGCGCACCATCAGATCACCGAAGGCACGGCCGTCCCGCGGCAGTTCCTTCCCTTCGACATCGACGATCTTCATCTCCACGCCGAACATGGGTCGGCCCTGCTTGAACTTGAGCGAGTTCTGGGTCTCCTCCGGCATCGCCAGATGCTTGTGGCGCAGGGTGTTCACCGTCCCGAGCGGACTCATCTCCGTCATCCCCCAGGCGTGGCGCACCTCCAGGCCATACCGGTCCTGGAAGGTCTCGATCAGCCGTGGCGCAGCAGCGGCTCCTCCCACCAGTAGCCGCTTCAGGCTCGTCAAGCGTAGCCCCCTTACCTCCAGGTATTGAAGCAGCCCGAGCCAGATCGTTGGAACGCCCGCAGTGAAAGTAACTTTCTCCGCTTCGAAAAGATCGTGCAGGCTATGGCCGTCGAGATGGGAACCCGGAAGGACGAGCCGGCAGCCAACCATCGCTGCAGCGTAGGGGATACCCCAGGCGTTGACGTGGAACATCGGGACCACCGTGCACACGGTGTCACGGGCGGACAGGGCCATCGAGTCAGGCAGGCTGGCGGCGTAGGCGTGCAACACCGTCGATCGGTGGGAATAGACC
>JBAWHH010000758.1:0-11581 GCA_049593715.1 Rhodocyclaceae bacterium | reverse complement strand
GGATGTCTTTTTCCTTCATCCCATTGAACACGTGATGGGTGAAGTTGCCACCGGGAGCCAAGCGGACATGGAGTTCCAAAGACTCATCGTCGTGTGGCGCGTTGGCGAGGGAAAACGCGCGGCGTTTGCCTTCCTTGAGCAGGAATTCGATGTACTGCCCGGCCAAGAACTGCAGGCGCTCATTGGCCGGAAGCTTCAGTTGCAGCACCATCACGTCTGGCGCCGCGCGCGTCATCTTCTGAACGCGACAGGGCATCGTCCGAATCGGGATGTCCTTCAGCGCGCCCACTTCGTGGCACTCGATAACGAGATCACCAAGCGGCTTTGCGCAGCAGAACAGGGCTAAACCTGCCTCCTTGTCTTCCTCCGATAGCGCCGATGCCTGGTAGTTGCCGTGCTCAACCTCCCCAGCAATAAGCCTCCCTTTGCAACTGCCGCACGCACCATTGCGGCAGCCATAGGGCAGCGTGAAACCCGCGTCAAGAGCGGATTCGAGGATCGTCTTTTCCGGGTCGGCCTGATAGCGGTGATTGCTAGGTTCTATCGTGATCTGAACGGTCATGGTAATGGCTGCGTGAGATAATTCCCGTGTGCAAAGACTGCTGATCATCGGCTGCGGCGATGTGATTCGACGGGCGTTGCCCTGGCTGACCCGTCGCTACCGCGTTTACGCCACCACGCGCAATGAAAATACCGCCAGTTCGCTGCGGGCAGCGGGGGTGACACCGCTTCGCGCCGACCTGGACCGGGCTGACTCGCTTGATCGGCTCGCGGGGATCGGAACTTTAGTCCTGCACTCGGCGCCCCCCCAGGAAAAGGGCCTTTTGGATTTGCGCACCCGCCGCCTGGTAGCGGCCCTGGCAAGGGGCACGATGTTACCACGCCGTCTTATATACATCGGCACCAGCGGTGTATACGGTGACTGCGGCGGCGAGTGGGTGACGGAGTCCCGTCCAGTACGGGCGCAGACCGCGCGAGCGACGCGGCGGACGGATGCCGAGAACTGCTTGCGGCGATTCGGCCGGCGCAATGGTGTTGCGATATCGATCTTGCGGGCTCCCGGGATCTACGCCGCCGATCGACTGCCTCTGGAGCGTATTCGGCGCCGCGACCCGGTACTGAACAGCGAGGAAGACGTCTATACCAATCACGTCCACGCGGCAGATCTCGCCCGGGCGGCAGCACTGGCGCTGTCGCGGGGCAGGTCAGGCCGTGCCTACAACGCTTGTGACGATTCCTGTTTGAAGATGGGTGACTACTTTGATCTTGTTGCGGATACCTTTGACCTGCCCCGCCCTCCCCGCGCGTCGCGCCACGAGGCGCAGCAGCGTTTGGGCCCGATGACGCTCTCTTTTATGCAGGAATCGCGAAGACTGATCAATCGCCGGCTGAAGCGGGAACTGCGCATCCAGCTTCTTTACCCAGAAGTTGCAGCAGGTTTGGCGGCAGCTCGGGCGACTTCATCCTTCGGCCGATGACCCTTCGCGCTCCCGCACGCCGCGCACTCACCCCCTTTTCTACGTTTCATTGCCCGAGGTAGCTGCCACTTGTATCAATTCTTTGCCATCTGTCCGCGCGGATTGGAAGCCCTGCTGGCGGAAGAGCTATCCGGCGCAGGCGGTGATCAGTTGGACGTGGTCGCCGGCGGTGTGGGTTTCGCTGGAGATTGGCGCTGCTGCTACCGGGCGAATCTAGAAAGCCGTATTGCAACCCGGATTCTCTGGCGTTTGGCCCGTACCTCCTACCGGCGCGAGGAGGACATCTACCGGCTGGCCTACGACGTGCCTTGGCACCAGCATTTTTCCGCTGACGCCACATTGCGTGTAGACGTCACTGCGATCAAGAGCCCGCTACGTAGCCTGGACTTCATTACCTTGCGGGTGAAGGACGCGGTCTGCGACCGCTTCCGCGCCGAGTGCGGCCGTCGTCCGAACGTCGACACGCGCGCCCCCGATGTGCGGATCCAGGTATTCCTCACTGCAGAGGAAGTGACGCTCTACATCGACACCTCCGGTGCGCCGCTCTACAAACGTGGCTTCAAACGCGCTGCAGTAGAAGCACCCCTGAAAGAGAATCTGGCTGCCGGAATCCTGATGCTCACCTCATGGGCCCCGGACGAGCCCTTGCTCGACACCATGTGCGGTAGCGGAACGTTCCTCATCGAGGCCGCCCAGATGGCTCTGGGCATCGCACCGGGAGCCGGCCGCAGCTTCGGCTTCCAACAACTAGCCGATTTCGATGAGAGTCTCTGGCGCAACGTGCTGCGCGAAGCCGAAGAACGCCGCCGCTCACCCGGCCGACTGGAAATCTACGGCAGCGATCTATATGGGGAACAACTGAAGCGGGCCCGGGAAAACCTGGCTGCCGCCGGATTGGCAGAGCGTGTGCCCCTCAAACAGGCGAACATCCTTGAGCTGACACCGCCTCCGGGGAGCAGCGGCGTGATGATCGCCAATCCCCCGTATGGGGCGCGCCTGGGCGAAAAAGACGCGCTCAGCGCCCTTTATCCACAGATTGGCGATGCCTTGAAGCAACGCTTTGCTGGGTGGAGGTGTTACTTCTTTTCTGCCGACAAGGAGTTGCCTCGACTCATCGGGCTGAGGACATCCAGACGGATTCCCCTCTTCAACGGCCCCCTGGAATGCCGTTTATACGAGTACCGAATGATCCAGGGAACCGTGAAAGCCGAGAAGCCGCCTCGGGCAGAGCAGGAATAGCCGGGCAGACGGCCCTTCAGACAATGTCCAAGTGTTGAAGGCCCGCGGTGAGATCGCGGCCTTTCATTTCCTTGCCCTTGAGCTTGATGGTCAGGCGGAGGTCGTTAACTGAATCGGCATTGCGCAACGCGTCTTCGTAAGTAATCTTGCCGGCTTCGTAGAGATCGAAAAGTGCCTGATCGAACGTCTGCATACCCAATTCCGTCGAGCGTTTCATCACGTCCTTGATCTCAGGCACATCCCCCTTGAAGATGAGGTCGGCGATCAGGGGCGAGTTGAGCATGATTTCCACCGCAGGCACCCGCCCCTTGGCGTCCCTCATCGGCAGGAGCCGCTGCGAGATCATGGCCCGCAAGTTGAGGGACAAGTCCATCAGCAGTTGCGGCCGTCGCTCTTCGGGAAAGAAGTTGATGATGCGGTCGATTGCCTGGTTGGCGCTGTTAGCGTGCAGCGTGGCCAAAGCCATGTGGCCGGTTTCGGCGAAGGCTATGGCGTAATCCATGGTTTCGCGATCGCGGATTTCGCCCATCAGGATCACGTCAGGAGCCTGACGCAGGGTGTTCTTCAGCGCGACGCCCCACGATTCGCTATCCACACCAATCTCCCGCTGGGTGACGATGCAATTCTTGTGGTCGTGGACGTACTCGATGGGATCCTCGACCGTAATGATGTGGCCAAAGGTGTTTTCGTTGCGGTAGTCCACCATCGCGGCGAGCGAGGTGGTCTTCCCGGTGCCAGTACCGCCAACAAATATCACCAGACCCCGTTTGGTCATCGCAATATCCTTGAGCACCGGAGGCATGCCCAATTCGTCGAATGTCGGGATCTTGGCGTTGATGGTGCGCAGCACTACGCCAACGCGGGCCTGTTGAACGAAGGCATTGACGCGGAAACGACCGATGCTGGACGGCGAGATTGCGAAGTTGCACTCCTTGGTTGCTTCGAATTCGGCCGCCTGGCGGTCATTCATGATCGCGCGCGCAAGTTCGGCAGTATGCTGGGGCGTCAGCAATTGATTCGACTGCGGTGTGATCTTCCCGTCGATTTTGATCGCCGGGGGGAAACCCGCAGTGATGAAAAGGTCTGAGCCCCTTTTCGATACCATGAGCTTCAGCAGGTCGTACATGAAGCGTATTGCCTGATCCCGTTCCATTTGTCTCTCCTGGCCCGACTGCCGGCGCCGCAAAAGGTGTTGTTTAGCCGCCGATAAAGGCGTCTTTGTTCTGGGCTCGGACCCGCGCTTCCGCGGACGATACGATGTTCCGGCGAACCAGTTCGGCGAGCGCCTGATCGAGCGTCTGCATACCGAAGTTCTGGCCGGTCTGGATGGCCGAGTACATTTGCGCGACCTTGTTTTCCCGGATTAGGTTGCGAATGGCCGGCGTGCCAATCATGATCTCCCAAGCGGCTGCACGGCCCTGTCCGTCCTTGGTCTTCATCAGCGTTTGGGAAATCACCGCTCGCAAGGACTCGGAGAGCATGGTGCGTACCATGTCTTTCTCGGAGGCAGGGAATACGTCCACCACACGATCGATCGTTTTTGCGGCCGAGCTTGTGTGCAGGGTGCCGAACACCAAGTGACCCGTTTCCGCGGCGGTAAGAGCGAGGCGAATCGTTTCCAGGTCGCGCATTTCGCCCACGAGAACCACGTCCGGATCCTCCCGCAAAGCGCTGCGCAGAGCGTTGCTAAATGAAAGCGTGTGCGGCCCAACCTCCCGCTGGTTGATCAGGCAGCGCTTGCTGTTGTGAACGAACTCGATGGGGTCTTCAATAGTGAGGATGTGCCCGTATTCGTTTTCGTTAACGTAGTCGACCATGGCCGCCAGCGTGGTGGACTTCCCCGAACCCGTCGGCCCGGTGACCAACACGATGCCCCGCGGCTGGCTTGAGATCTCTCTGAAGATCGCCGGACAGTTCAATTCTTCCAGCGTCAGCACCTTGGTCGGAATGGTCCGGAAAACCGCACCTGCGCCGCGGTTCTGAACGAAGGCATTGACGCGGAAACGCGCCAGATTCGGCACGTCGAACGAAAAGTCGCACTCGAAATGTTCTTCGTACACCTTGCGCTGACCATCGTTCATGATGTCGTAAACCATGCCATGAACATCTTTGTGCTCCATCGCCGGCAGATTGATTCGCCGAATATCCCCGTGGACGCGGATCATGGGGGGAAGACCGGAGGACAGATGTAGATCCGAGGCTTTGTTCTTGACGGCGAAGGCTAGGAGTTCTGTGATGTCCATGGGGGATCCAGGGGCCGTCAAAGCCACCGGCGAAGCAGCACCATACGTGGTGCTATACTCTTCGCCGGATTTTGTCGGGCCGTTCTTTTCGGGCCATTATGGCAACAATCTCTTTCAACCTTCAAGCCGTAAGCTCTCGAATTGCAAAGGCGGCGCAGGCCGCTGGCCGTGATCCAAGCAGCATCACACTGCTAGCTGTGAGCAAGACATTTGGGCCAGACGCGATCTTGGCCGCTGCTGCATGCGGACAGCGGGCTTTCGGAGAGAGTTACGTTCAGGAAAGCGTAAGAAAGATAACTGGCTTGGCTTCACGGCAGTTTGCACCAAAACTTGAGTGGCACCTGGTGGGGCCACTGCAGAGCAACAAGACGGCCGAAGCCGCCCGGTTGTTCCACTGGATTCACAGCATCGATCGCCTCAGGATCGCCCAGCGATTGTCGGCGGCAAGGAAGGCCGACGATGGGCCGCTTCAGGTATGCATACAAGTCAACGTCAGCGGTGAGCCGAGCAAGCATGGCGTCAAGCCGGAGGATGTTGCCACCCTTGCCGCTGCCATCGCAGATCTGCCCAACATCGCTTTGCGAGGCCTAATGGCGATTCCAGAGCCGACTTCGGACGTCGCCCTGCAGCGTGTACACTTTGCGGAACTGCGCACCTTGCAGGAAGGGCTGTGCAACCGGGGCTATGAACTGGACACCTTGTCGATGGGTATGTCCGCAGATCTCGAAGCGGCAATTCTTGAAGGCGCGACCATAGTGCGGGTAGGCAGTGCGATCTTCGGCGATCGTGCCCACGCATGACAATCTCTTTGGAGTCTCGATGAAGATAACGTTTCTCGGCGGTGGCAACATGGCAACCGCCCTAATTGGCGGGATGATTCGGCAAGGCACTCCCGCCACCGCCATCCGAGTCATCGAAGTCGCAGCCGAGAATCGCGAGCGGCTGGCGAAGGAATTCGGCATCGAATGTATCGCGGCCGTAGACGACGAAGCGCTCGACTGCGCAACAATCGTGCTGGCGGTCAAGCCGCAACAGATGCGGGAAGCGGTCGCCCCCCTTGCGGGCCGCATAAAGTCTCAGTTGGTCGTCAGCATCGCGGCGGGATTGAGGCTGACAGATATCCGCCGATGGCTGGGCGGACACAAGCGTGTGGTGCGTGCCATGCCGAATACACCGGCTCTTATCGGCGCGGGCGTAACTGGCCTTTTTGCCGCGCCAGCCGTATCGAAGTCAGAGCGACAGGCTGCGGAAACCATCCTCGGCGCAGTTGGGGCAGTGCTTTGGGTCGAAGACGAAGCCATGATGGATGCTGTCACGGCCATCTCCGGCAGCGGACCCGCCTATGTCTTCTACTTTATTGCTGCGCTTCAGCAGGCGGCAGTCCAGATCGGGTTCACCGTCGATCAGGCGCGCAAGCTCAGTCTGGACACATTCCTGGGGGCGGTCCGACTCGCCGACCAGAGCGGCGAGGATGTCTCAGTACTGCGGGACCGCGTGACGTCCAAAGGAGGTACTACCGAAGCAGCGCTGATGGCAATGGACTCAGAGAACATTGCGGCCGCCATCGCCCGTGCAGTCGAAGCAGCGCGGGAGCGCAGCCGCGAACTGGGTATCCAACTTGGCCGGGACTAAAAGCGTATGCTCAGCAACATCGTTCTGCTCGTAGTAGAAGCCGTCCTCGGTTT
Source organism: Rhodocyclaceae bacterium (assembly GCA_049593715.1). Taxonomy (GTDB): domain Bacteria; phylum Pseudomonadota; class Gammaproteobacteria; order Burkholderiales; family Rhodocyclaceae; genus JBAWHH01. The sequence continues at coordinate 4,936 of JBAWHH010000758.1, read as the reverse complement.
CTTTTCCTACCTCCTGGTTGCGCGTTTCTACATGCAGTGGGCACGCGTTCCGTTCCGGAACCAGATAGGCCACTTTGTCGTCGCCCTGACCGACTGGATGGTTCGCCCCGCGCGCCGACTCGTGCCGGGTTGGGCCGGGCTTGACCTCGCCAGCTTGGTACTGGCTTTCCTGCTGCAAACGGTGATCGCGGCAGCCGAATTCTGGCTGCACGGATTCCCATTCGGAACCTCACTGGCGCTGCCCGCCGCGGGCATAGCGGGCTTGGGAGTCCTGGAGACACTGCGCGTTTTCGTGTATCTGTTAATCGGCGTCGTGTTGATTGGCGCAGTACTGAGTTGGGTGAGTCCCTACAGCCATCTGGCGCCCCTGTTGAATGGCTTGGCCAGCCCCTTTCTCCGCCCAATCCAGCGCCGCCTTCCCACCGTTGCGAACATCGACCTCTCGCCGCTGGTTTTGTTGCTGTTGCTGCAGATCGCCCTGCTTCTGCTGGCTACAGCACGCGCGAGCTTGGTTCCCATGATCGCCGGATGAGCCTCCCTTGGTGCCGGATCGACCCCAGCGGTGTGCTACACCTCGCGCTGCATGTTCAACCCGGAGCCAAGACGACGGAAGTTGCGGGCTTGCATGGCGCCGCGCTGAAAGTCCGCCTCGCTACGCCGCCGGTGGACGGCAAGGCCAACGCCGCTTTGGTCGCGTTCTTTGCCGATATGCTCGATGTGCCAAAAGGCAACATCGAACTGGCGGTCGGGGCCGCCACCCGACGCAAGGTCTTGCGGATAACCGGCGTTTCCGTGCCGGCTCTGGACGCCCTGCGTGCCTGCGCTACGCAGGGCTAATGGCGGGCTTCGAAAACGACGTTCCCTTCCACCAGCGTACACCGCACTTGGCCCGGCAATTCGTAGCCCAGAAAGGGCGTGTTCTTGCCCTGACTGCGTAGCGCTTCCCGCGTCACCCGGACGGACGCACCGAGGTCGAACAGACAGACGTCCGCGCTGCTCCCCACCGCCAGCGTTCCAGCCGGCAGTCCCAGGATGCGCGCCGCGTCGCAAGTAATCCGCGCCAGGGTGGTTAGGAGAGGAAGCCCCATCTCCGCCCCCCATTTCAGGGTCAGGGGCAGCAGTAGTTCGAGGCCCGTCGCTCCCGGCTCCGCCTCAGCGAAAGGCAGTTGCTTGGCGTCATCGTCCACCGGCGTGTGGTCGGAGCAGACGGCATCGATCTGTCCCTCCGACAGGGCCTTGCGCAAAGCCTCCCGGTCGCGGCCGGACCGCAACGGAGGGACCAGATGAGCGTGCGCATCGAAGTAACCGATGTCCGTTTCCGTCAGGTGGAGATGGTTCACAGCGACGTCGCAAGTCACGCGCAACCCACGCCGCCGCGCTTCCGCAATCTGCCCAACGGCATTCGCACTGCTCACGCGCGTGATGTGGAGACGGACTCCGGTTTCACCGGCGAGTTGAAGCAGCGCCCCCAGATAGACAGTTTCCGCCACCACCGGAATGCCCCCCAGGCCCAGCCTGCTGGCCACCTCGCCATCGTGGGCAACACCTTCGCGGGCGAGATAAGGATCCTGGGCAAACATCCACACCGGATAGTCGAAGGTGGCCGCGTACTGCAATGCACGCAGCAGAACCTGGGTATCGACGATGGGGCGGGTCGCCTGGCTGAAGGCGATGCAGCCGGCGTCGGAAAGTTGTCCCATCTCGGTAAGGCGCTCCCCGGCCAGTGCCAAGGTGAGTGCCCCCACGGGATACAGTCGGGCCCGATTGAGGCCGCGGGCCCGATATTTCAGCATTTCCACCAACCCCGGTTCGTCAAGGGGAGGATCGGTATCCGGCGGACAGGCGAGGCTGGTGACCCCCCCCGCCACCGCGGCTTCCATTTCGGACTCGAGTGTCGCCCGGTATTCAAATCCGGGCTCACGCAGCCGAGCGGAAAGGTCAACCAAGCCGGGGCAGACGACAAGCCCATCGGCGTCGATGACACGGTTGGGGTGAAAGCCGTCCGGAATCCGGCCAGCACCAACGATCTTTCCCGCAGCGATGTAGAGATCCTGCATTGTGTCAATGCCGCTTGCCGGATCGACGACGCGACCATTCTTGATATGAATTTTCATGTCTCTGACGAAGCTCCAGCGACCATGCTCATCACCGCCATACGCACGGCGATGCCGAAGGTAACCTGGGGCAGGATCACGGCATGGGCGCCATCGGCTACGGCTGAATCGATTTCCACGCCGCGGTTCATCGGCCCGGGATGCATCACGATCGCATCTGGCTTTGCCAGGGCGAGTTTTTCCGGGGTAAGCCCGTAGAACTTGAAGTATTCCTGGGTGGAGGGGAGGAGCGCCCCCTTCATCCGCTCGTTCTGCAACCGTAGCATCATTACTACGTCGACGTTCTTTAGACCCTGGCGCATATCGTGAAAGACACGAACCCCCATCTTATCCACATGGGCCGGAATCAAGGTCTTGGGAGCAATTACCCGTAATTCCGGCACGCCCAGCGTGGTCAACGCGTGTATCTGCGAACGCGCCACGCGGGAATGCAGCACGTCGCCCACAACAGCCACGGTGAGATGGGAGAAGTCCTTCTTGTAGTGCCGGATCGTGTACATGTCCAGCAGCCCCTGGGTGGGGTGGGCATGGCGGCCGTCGCCGGCGTTGATGACGTGGATGTGTTCCGCCACGTGCTGAGCAATGAAGTGGGCCGCGCCGCTCGATGCGTGACGGACGACGAACATGTCGGCGTGCATCGCCGAAAGATTGTCGATAGTGTCCAGCAGGGACTCGCCTTTCGTCTGGGACGATGTGCTGATGTTGAGGTTCAGGACATCTGCCGAAAGGCGCTTGGCTGCGATCTCAAACGTGGTGCGGGTTCGCGTCGACGGCTCGAAAAACAGATTGAAAATGCTTTTCCCGCGAAGCAGGGGGACTTTCTTAACTTCGCGCTCGGATACGCTGGCAAATGGCGCTGCCGTGTCGAGAATTTTGATGAGGATGTCGCGGGGCAGGCCGTCGATAGTCAGCAGATGGCGAAGTTCGCCGTGTTTATTGAGTTGGGGATTATGCATCGATGAGTTGCAGGGAAAGCTTGCCGAATTCATCACGCTCCAGATCCAGGCTTTTGCCCTTGTCCAGATCGAGGGTCAGAGCGCAATACCGCGCACATATAGGAAGTTCGCGACCGCCGCGATCCACCAGAACCGCCAGATCGACACGGGCCGGCCTGCCATAGTCGAAAAGTTCGTTGAGGGTCGCTCGGATCGTGCGGCCCGTGAAGAGAACATCGTCCACGATCACGATGGAGGCACCGTTGACATCGAAAGGAATACTAGAGGGCCGCGGATCGCCATGCAGCCCCCTCCGCGCGTAATCGTCGCGGTAGAACGAAGGGTCAACGATACCCAAAGGCTGGCTCAGGCCTATCTCTGCATGCAAACGCTCAGCCAGCCAGGCCCCGCCGGTGTGAATCCCGATGAACGCGGTTTCAGGTGCTAAATGCGGCCTCATTTGGTCGAGGAGGATTGCCAGCAACGGTTCGGCGTCAGGTATGGGCATCCAAGTAGTCTCGAAGAATGAGTTCCGCTGCGACGGCGTCGACGCGTTTTTTGCGCTGTTTCCAATTGGCACCAGCATCGCGCAGCCTTACGTCCGCGTCGGCCGAGGTAAACCGCTCGTCTACCGTTGCGACAGGAAGACCGAATCGGCCGCGCAATTGGTTGGCGAACCGACGCGACCGGACGGTCATTTCATGCTCCGAACCGTCGACGGAGAACGGCAGACCAACGACCAGGAGCGATGGCTCCCAGTCAGCAATCAGCGCGGAAATGGCGGCAAAACGGCGACTGCTATCGCAGGCATCGATCGTGGACAAAGGTTCGGCGTGACGGGTTTCCGTATTGCCGACCGCGACACCAATACGCCGGACTCCGAAATCGAAAGCCAAGACAATCCCGGTCACCGCAGAAGCGAGATACTGGTTCTCTTCTCGGCCGGTCACTGTCACGCCCCAGAATAGCCCTAGGCGTGGCCAGCGGTGTCGGATAACCTGGCAAAATCAACGCCCAGTAATTGCATCGCCGCCGCCAAGCGCTGATCCGCAGACATGTCGAAAATTACGCGGGGATCGGCCGCGACGGACAGCCAAGCGTTCTGCGAAAGCTCCCACTCCAACTGCCCAGCCGCCCAACCAGCATAGCCGAGACTGACGATGATCTCCTGCGGTTGCCCGATGCTGCCCACGGACTGCAGGATATCGCGGGAGCTGGTGAGCCCGATCTCGCCACTGACAGCAAGCGTCGCTTGCCAGTCGCCAACTGGTCGATGCAACACAAACCCCCGATCCGTCTGGACCGGTCCGCCAAAATAGACTGGCATTCCACCGAATCCGCTGGCTTCCAGGGGAATTTCAATTCGCTCGAAAAGCGCGCCCAGGGTCATTTCAAGGGGGCGATTGATCACCACGCCGAGAGCCCCCTGGTCGTTGTGCTCGCAGATGTAAGTCAGCGTGCGCGCGAAATTCGGATCGGTCATCGAGGGCATGGCGATCAGAAAATGGTGCGTAAGATTGACTTCCAAAGCAGGGCTGCTGGTCGCTGACATGGCCGGATTGTAATCGCCGCACGCCGGTGGCACAAATGGGGCGTTTCCAGGCCGATTTGCCTCCCGCTGGAATAGCCCAATGGCAGAGGCGGCAGACCAGCGAATGACCAAATCAGCCAATAAGGAGGCCAGGTCTCGCCGAAACGCATCCGGGCCAGCCTTCGTGGTTCAATTGGGGTTGCCCTTTCGCGCAGTTCTGAACCATGGCCACGTCAGCCCTAGTCTGGTTTCGCCGCGACCTGCGCGTCGACGATCAGGCCGCCCTCTACCATGCCTTGGAGACACACCCCCAAGTCCATTGCGCCTTCATCTTCGACTCCGAGATCCTCGACGAA
>JBAWHH010000757.1:0-4914 GCA_049593715.1 Rhodocyclaceae bacterium | reverse complement strand
TGACAAGTCACGGCTTTTCGGAGCAAGAGTGAGATAGCGGATGCCGGTGGACGCTGTGGTATCGCCTGTGGAGACGTCGTCGCTGCTCCAGCGGTATCCCAAGCCCCAGACGAGATCGTGCCGTGTTCCCGCCTGAAGCCGGTGCTGGAAATCGACATCGAAGGTGGTCCGACGCTCTTTGGCCAGCGGCAGGATGTCGAGTTCGGTCACGTCCGCGTACGATTGCAGTGTCGCTTGGGATCCGTTCTCCAGCGTCCAGTCGAAGCGCCCGAGAAGGTTGGCTCCCCTGTTTTTCTGGGCGACTGCCGTCGGTAACTGGTAGGGCGCAAACAGCGTGGGGAAGAGCAAAGTATCGTTGCTCTTGCCATCGTAGACGTTGCCGATCAGCGTCAGGTTGCTGCCGGCGGCGAGGTTCTTGTCCAGCCGGAAACCAGCCCGGCTGGCTTTCCAGCGGTCATTGGCGTCGCTTCCGCCGCCGGGGGCGGAAGATTCATCGTGGGCGAAGGTTTTCCCCCATAGCCGGAAATGGCCCCCATCCCCAGCGGCGCCGCCGTAACGTGCCGACAGGCCGCCGGTTTCCTGGACACCGGCGCGAGCCGTGATCAGTCCGCCCTGCGTATCCCGCGCCTTCTTGGTGATGATGTTGATCACCCCGTTGACGGCGTTGGCACCCCACATGGCGGCACCGGGCCCGCGGATGACTTCGATGCGTTCGATGTCCTCGAGGAGCGTGTCCTCGGCTTCCCAGAACACCCCGGAGAACAGCGGCGAATAGATGCTGCGCCCGTCCATCAGCACCAGCAGCTTGTTGGCGAACCGGCCATTGAAGCCGCGTGCGGAAACCGCCCATCGACCGGAGCCCAATCGCGCCACCTCGATGCCGGGCACCATGCGCAATGCTTCCGGGATGGTAGTGGCGCCGGAGCGCTGGATGTCTTCGCTCGTTACCACGAATGCGGCCGCCGCAGCATCTGTCAGGCGCTGTGCCTTGCGCGACACACTGGTTACCTCAATGCTGAGGAGGTCTTCCAGGGACAAATCCGCCAAGGGGGCATCCGCGGCGGCTGGCAATGCGGCGGCGCACAGGCAGGAGGCCAAGGCGGCGCGCAGGATGAAGAAGCGGGCGGTACGGCGAGCAATCATGGTGGTCATCCCGTTATTCGGCTGCCGGACATAACGACTGGGTGCTCTGGTCCTTGAGAATGCCCCACAGGTGTCGTTGGCGCCGGCGGCTCGATCTGCCCGGCGAGCAATGCGATGAGGATGGGGAACGGCGCCCGCCGCCGACTTCTGCCCCGGGTCCGAGGATACAATGGGGCCATTCAGCGCCTTCGTCGGCGCCCAGTTGCATGAACTAAGAACGAGGAATCCGTGAGTAACGAAAAAGCGCAGGCCGCACCGTCCAATTTCATTCGCAACATCGTCGACGCCGACCTTGCCTCAGGGAAGTACGGCTCCCGCACCTGGGGTGGCGAGCCCGGCCCGGCGGCGACCCATGCCGGCGCCGCGTCCGACCCGGCGCGCATCCGCACCCGCTTTCCGCCCGAGCCGAACGGTTACCTGCACATCGGCCACGCCAAGTCGATCTGCCTCAACTTCGGCTTGGCGCGCGACTACGGCGGCCTGTGCCACATGCGTTTCGACGATACCAACCCGACCAAGGAAGAACAGGAGTACGTCGATACCATCCTCGATACAGTGAAATGGCTGGGCTTCGACTGGGGCGAGAACCTTTATTACGCCTCGGACTATTTCGAGGAGCTTTACCGGTTCGCCGAGCTTTTCGTCCAGCATGGGCTGGCCTACGTCGACGACCTTTCCGCCGAAGAGATCCGCGCCTAACGGGGCACGCTGACTGAGCCGGGCCGGCCTTCGCCGTTCCGCGACCGGCCGGCGGCGGAAAGCCTGGACCTGTTCCACCGCATGCGCGCTGGCGAGTTTCCCGACGGTACGCGCGTGCTGCGCCTGAAGATCGATATGGCGTCGCCCAACATCAACATGCGCGACCCAATCATCTACCGCATTCGCCATGCGGATCACCACCGCACCGGCAGCGCTTGGTGCGTGTACCCGATGTATGACTACACCCACTGCATTTCCGATGCCCTGGAGAACATCACCCACTCGATCTGTACCCTGGAATTCGAGGATCACCGGCCGCTCTACGACTGGGTGATCGAAAAGCTGGCGGACTTTGGCGCCCTGGCGCGTCCGCTGCCGCAGCAGATCGAGTTCGCCCGGCTCAACCTCACCTACACCGTGATGAGCAAGCGCAAGCTGATCCAGCTCGTGGCGGAGGGCCACGTGTCGGGGTGGGACGATCCGCGCATGTCCACCATCGTCGGTTACCGCCGCCGCGGCTATACGCCGGAGTCGATGCGCTTGTTTGCCGAGCGCATCGGCGTGTCGAAGGCGGATTCCCTTATCGATGTAACCGTGCTGGAGGACTGCCTGCGGGAGGATCTGAACGAGCGTGCGCCGCGGGCGGTCGCCGTACTGGATCCGCTCAAGCTGATCATCGACAACTACCCGGCCGGCCAGGCGGAGGAATGCACCGCCCCCGTGCATCCCCACAAGCCCGAGCTGGGTCTGCGCCGGTTCCCATTCAGCAGGGAACTGTGGATCGAACGCGAAGACTTCATGCAGGTTCCGGCCAAGGGCTACTTCCGCCTGTTTCCCGGCAACATGGTGCGGCTGCGCTACGGTTTCGTCGTCAAGTGTTCTGGCTGCGACACCGACGCTGCGGGCAACGTCACGGCGGTCCACTGCGACTATTTCCCCGATTCCAAGTCCGGTACGCCCGGCAGCGACACCTACAAGGTCAAAGGAAACATCCACTGGGTCAGCGCGGACCACGCAGTGGAAGCCGAAGTCCGGCTCTACGACCGCCTGTTCAAGGTGCCATTTCCCGGCTCGCGCAAAGGCCGCGAGGCGGTGCAGCAGTCCATCGCTGCCGGTGAACACGGCGGGGCGGTGGACGCGGACGATCTGGATCGCGCCCACGCGCCGGAGATCAAAGAGGACTACGACTTCCGCGATGATCTCAATCCCGATTCCACCCGCGTCATCAAGGCTTTCCTGGAACCCGGCTTGGGCAAGGCCGAAGCCGAGGACCGTTTCCAGTTCGAGCGCCACGGCTACTTCGTGGCGGATCGCGTCGATTCCCAGCCGGGCAAGCCGGTGTTCAACCGTGCCGTCACCCTGCGGGATTCCTGGGGCAAGGGCGACGCCAAGAAGTGACCGTTAAGCTCGGAGATCGCCGGCCCGTCCAATGAGCAATCTTCCGCCGGTGACGGCCAGCGAAGTCGCGGCTTGGGTTCTGGCCAGCGCCGTTCTTATCGTGGCGCTGGTGCTGCACCTGCTGCCGGGGCTCCTGGCGGGGCTGCTGGTCTATGAACTGGTCCACATGCTCGCCCCGGTGCTGCAGCGGCGTTTGTCCAGCGAACGCGCAAAGCTCCTCACCGTCGCGGCCTTGGCGGTGCTGATCACCGGCGCCGTCACGGTGGCAATCTTCAGTTTGGTGGCGTTTCTGCGCAGCGATGCCGGCAGCCTGCCCGGCCTGCTCAAGAAACTGGCGGAAATCATCGAGAGTTCCCGGGCGACCCTGCCGCGAGGTGTGGCGGAGCATTTGCCGGCCAATGCCGAGGATCTCAAAATCGCCATCGTCTCCTGGCTGCGAACCCACGCCGCCGACGTGCAACTGGCGGGCAAGCAGACGGGCAGGGCGGTCGCCCACATCCTGTTCGGCCTGATCATCGGCGCCATGGTCTCCCTGCACGAAGGGCGTCCGCTGCATGCTTATCGCCCCCTGGCCCGGGCGCTGTTAGAGAGGGCGGGGCGCCTGGGGACGTCTTTTCGCCGCATCGTATTCGCGCAGATCCGCATCTCTGCCCTGAACACGGCCTTTACTGCAATCTATCTCATGGTGGCGCTGCCTTTGCTGGGCATCGACTTGCCACTGAAAAAGACCCTTGTGGTGGTGACCTTCATCGCCGGCCTGCTGCCGGTGGTCGGCAACCTGATCTCCAATACCGCCATCGTCATCGTCAGCTTGTCCCATTCCCTGGGGGTGGCCGTCGCCTCGCTGGTATTCCTGGTGGTGATCCACAAGCTGGAATACTTCCTCAACGCCCGCATTGTCAGCTCCCGCATCAAGGCTCGCGCCTGGGAAGTGCTGCTGGCCATGCTGGTCATGGAAGCGGCTTTCGGGCTGATCGGCGTGGTCGCCGCGCCGATTTACTATGGGTATCTGAAGGACGAACTGGCGGCGCGGGAACTGATCTGACCCGGCGCGGGCCGGGCCAGGTGTCGGTGGAGAAGGAGCGCTGTGCCGGGTCTCAATCCTTCCGCCGCAGCGGCGGCACGAACTGCATCACCCGTTGCAGCAGATCCCCGTTCAACTCGGCCTCGGCGGCGAATTGCCCGGCGTACGCCAGGTCCTCCTGCTGCAGTTCGTAGCAATTGGCGCCGCCGATGTCCATCAATACCGCCGGCAGCCCCGCTTCGCGGAACGCGCGAAAGCGCTTGACGTAGAAGTTGCCGCAGCACATGCCCAGGTAAGCGGGCTCTCCAGCCTGGCGCAGCGCGGTCAGTGTGGTGACCAGATGTTCATAGTTGGTGATGGTGATGGCGCGCAATCCGCGCTCCCGCGCCAGCCGGTAAGCCTCGCCCACGGCGCACAGCCCGCATTCGGGGCAATCGTCCTCGTGTCGCCATTCGCACCAGGTCGGTTTAGCGCAATAGGGAACCAGTACGACCGACGCCCGCCCCAAGATCGCCAACGCGCCTTCCCCCGCCGATCCATGCACCATCAGGGTATTGATGTCCTGCGCTGGAAGCCCCAACACCCGCTGGACGCGGTGCTTGTCCGCCGCCAGGGCAACGAGGCGGGAGATTTCTTCGGCGCCGAAGCCG
>JBAWHH010000756.1:0-2140 GCA_049593715.1 Rhodocyclaceae bacterium | reverse complement strand
GCCACCTCCGACGACTACCGCGCTCATCTGTTTGGGCTCTCCTAGCCACCGTTCGTGCGATCGCCCTGGGTAGATCTTGCGGAACAGCCCCTTCATCGTCTGCTCGTTGTAGCGGCGGGCGTTCAGCGCGTCCATGCCGGCGCCTCCGTCCTGGGCCGGAACGCGAGGCTGCGGCCATCACCTGCGCGCAGCAGATCCACCCGCACGCCGTAGAGGCGGTGGATCGCCTCGGGGGTGAGCACCGCATCGGCGGCGCCGCAGGCCGCCACCCGGCCGTCGATCAGCAGGGCCACCTTCTGTCCGCTCTGCAGGGCCTGGGCCGGGTCGTGGGTGGTCATCAGGACGCCATAGCCTTCGGCGACAAGCGCTTCCAGGCGCGAGAGCAGGCGCAGTTGATGGCCAAAATCCAGGCCGGCGAAAGGTTCGTCCATCACCAGCAGGCGTGCCTGCTGGGCCAGCGCCCGGGCAATCAAGGCCAGTTGCCGTTCGCCGCCGGAAAGTTCAGTGTAGGGGCGCTGCCCAAGATGGGCGATGTCCAGCCGGGCGAGGACTTCGTCGACGCTGGAAAGGTCGGCACGGCCGGGGGACTTCCACAGGCCGTTGGCCGGCAGCCGCCCCATCAGCACGATCTCCCGCACCGTATAGGGGAAGGGCGCGGCGTGGGTCTGGGGCACGTAGGCGATGAGGCGCGCCCGTTGGCGTCGCGTAAGTTGTCCTTGGGCGTGTCCGTTCAGGGTGACCTCGCCTCGCAGCGGGCGCAGCAGCCCGAGCAGCACTTTGAGCAGCGTGCTCTTGCCGGCGCCGTTGGCCCCCAGCAGGCAGACAAGGTTGCCTGGCTCCAGGTCAAGGTTCGCCCCCGCCAGGACGGATCGGCCGCGATAGGAAAAGTGGATGTCCCGGGCGGCGAGCATCAGAGCCAGCCTCGCCGCACGCGATGGAGCACCAGCAGGAATACCGGGATGCCCAGCAGTTCGGTGACGATGCCGATGGGCACCTCGGCGGGAAAAAGATTGCGCGCGAGGCCATCGGCGAACAGCAGGAACGCGGCGCCCAGGCTGGCGGCGGCGGGCAGCAGGCGGGCGTTTCCCGGCCCCACGAGCAGGCGCGCCACATGTGGCACGATGAGTCCGATCCAGCCGATCATCCCGGCGATGGAAACCGTCAGCGCCGAGATCAGGGTGGCGGTGGCGATTGTGGCCAGACGCACCGCGCTGGCCGGCACGCCTAGGGCGCGCGCCTCGTCGTCGCCCATGGCCAGCGCGTCCAGCGCGCGCCCAAGCAGGCACAGCACGACAATGCCGCCGAGCATGGGCACGGCGGCCCAGCCCATGTCCGGCAGGCCCACCTGCCCCAGGCTGCCCATCAGCCAATAGACGATGGCGGGCAACTGGTTGTAGGGATCGGCCACGTATTTGACGATGGACAGCAGCGAGGTGAACAGCGCGCCGCTGAGGATGCCGCCGAGGATGAGCAAGACCACCGACCCGCGCCCGAACAACTGCGCAATGCCAACCCCGATGGCCACCGCCGCAAGGCCCGCAAGAAAAGCGCACAACTGCACCAGCGCCCAGGATCCGCCCAGGATGATGCCCAGGGCCGCGCCGGCCGACGCGCCGGCCAGCACGCCGAGCAAACCGGGGGAGACCAGCGGATTGCGGAACACTGCCTGGTAGGCGGCCCCCGAAACCGACAGCGACGCCCCCACCAGCATGGCCGCCAGCACGCGGGGCAGGCGGATCTCCACGATCACGTTGTACAGCAGCCCGTAGCGCTCAGGCGCCATATCCGCGAAGCCGACAGCGGCCAACGCGAATCGCACCCCTTCGCCCAGCGGCAGCGGGTAGCGGCCGATGGACAGGGCCACGCCAGCAGCAACCACCGCGGCGAGTGGTGCCAGAAGCCAGCCCGCTCGCGGCAGGCGAAACGCTTCGGCCTCGGGCAGGGCAGGGGAGGCGAGTTCAGCCATGAGGCCGCAACCTGGGAACAGGACAAATCGTCTTGGGAACCGAGGCGTTCATTGGCTCAGCAGGCGGTCGATTTCCGCGTCAGTCGGCGTCACGCCGAAGAAGGTGCGGGTGAATTCGCGCGTCTCAGCTTTCAGATCCAGAGGGAAGGCTTGCGGATATAGGAGGTTGGCAAG
>JBAWHH010000755.1:0-9149 GCA_049593715.1 Rhodocyclaceae bacterium | reverse complement strand
CTTCGACTATTACCTCGTGGATTTCCAGTCCGCGCAGCCGCAGGAGATCCCGCTCAAGACGAGCATGATCTTCTTCGCGCTCAACTTCGCCGCCGTCTCGGCCATCGTATTTCTGCTGCTGCGCTTTTCCATCCAAGAGAAGCAGAAAGCCCAGGCGAAGCTGCAGGAGGCCCACGAGCTATTGCAGGTAGAGCAGGAGCGCTCCGAAAGATTGCTCCTCAACATCCTGCCGGGGCCGATCGCCGAGCGGCTCAAGAGCAGCAATCAGACCATCGCCGACGGCTTTGCCGACGTCACGGTGATGTTCGCCGACATCGTCAATTTCACCCAGGTCGCCGAGGGGCTGTCGCCCAATCAGGTGTTCTCGATGCTCAACCGCATTTTTTCGTCCTTCGACGAACTGGCGGAGCGCTTCGGCCTGGAAAAGATCAAAACCATCGGCGACGCCTATATGGTCGCGGGCGGCCTGGACAAGGAATCGGAAGACTATTGCGCTGCCATCGCCGACATGGCCCAGGCGATGCGGGACACCCTGCAGCGGGATTTTGCGGTTAATTCGCGCCATCTGGAAATCCGCGTCGGCATCGGTACCGGCCCGGTGGTGGCCGGCGTCGTGGGCAAAAAGAAGTTCATCTACGACTTGTGGGGCGATACGGTAAACATCGCCAGCCGCATCACGTCCGAAGGGGGTCCGGGGATGATTCAAGTGGACGCCACCACGTTCCGCCGCCTGCGCAACCAGTTCGATTTCGATCCACCCCAGACCCTGCACCTGAAAGGCAAGGGCAACACGAGCGTCTATCGGCTGATCGGTCGCCGGCAGGAGTCGGTACCGGCGACCGCCTAACCCCGCTCCAGAGCGTCACGGCGCATCGGCAACCGGCACGGCGACGGAACCGTCCCAACGCATCTCGAAACAAACGCGGCCCTCGCCATTTTCCAGCGTACGGACCCCGTAGCCCTGCTGACGCGCTTGACGCGCCAGTTGGTAAAGGCCGATGCCCAGTCCGAACTCGGAGGGCACCGGCCCGCGAAACAGGCTCTTAAGCACACTCTCCGGAACCGGCCGGCCGCTGTCGCACACGCGCAGTGCAGTTCCCGCCCTCAGGTCGAGCGTCACTTCGACGCTTAAGGGATGCCCGTCAGCGGCCTTGCGCTGGGCGTTTTCCAGCAAATTCTCCAGCGCGCTGGAGAACAGGCCCGCAGGCAGGAAGGCGGCGTCAAAAGAGCCTTTGGCGGCGAACTTCACGTTGGCGGTGGCAAAGCGGCGCTGTGCCTCGTCCCACCAGAGCGTCGCGGGCACCGGTTGACGTTCGTCGGCGGCGGGCTGGCGCAACTTGTCCAGCGTCTGCTCTAGGCGCTGGCTGATCACCGGCAGTTGGCGTCGCAGCAAAGCCTGGAACTGGGCAGACCCTTCGCCCGTTTCCTGCTCGGCGGCGAAACACAGCGTATTCAGCGACTGGAGCAGGTTCTTGACGTCGTGGGTCAGGCGGGCCCCGGTCTCATGCACCGCCTGCAAATAGGAGAGCTGCTGCAATTGCTGCGCCCGCGATTTCGCCACCTGGAATTCATCCAGGATCCGGGTCAGAAGCTGAAAATGCCAAACCAGAGCGGGGCCGAGGCTGCGTCGAGCATGCAGGCGCAGCACGAGGTCTCCATGGCGGAACTCGTAGCACCGGCCGCCCATCGCACCGAATTGCCCCTCCCCGCTACCGATCTGCCATTCCCCGCCAAGCAAGCCGGGGAAGCGCATCAAACCGCAACAAGCCTGATCGAGGAACGCCCGGGCATCGTGTTCGCGAGACGAGAGTTCGGTCAGGTCGTGCAGCCAGTCCTCGAACGGCAAGCCCATGGAGAGAAAGTAGCGTGAAAGGATCATGCCCAAGCCGGAGAATCCGGCCCGGGGATTCCATGCCCAGCCGAGGAAAAAAAGGAAGAGCGAAATTGCCACCAGCGTAATTGCCAGGGCCTCCACATAGCCCCGATTGGTCAACAGCATCAGCGCCAGCGCCCCAAGCACCAGCACGGCGAGCAACAACAGGACGAAAGCGCCATAGACGACATCGATCACCTCAGCCTGGTCCGTAACCGTGGTGCGCAGCGGCAATAGCGCCATCAGGCCCAGGATCAACGGCAAGCCAAAGTGCGTGAGGAGGCCAATCGCCTCTGGAACCTCAACGGCGCGCGGGATGATTCTGGGCGTGAGGATGATGAGAAGGGCACAAACCAGATAACCCAGGGCCAACATATAAAACAAGCGGGAACCTTGGGAATCGGAGAAGAAAACTTTTCCGCCGATGATGGCCGCCAACAGCATCACCCAGCCAATCAGCAGCCAGACACTGGTGCCAAAAGCGGCTGCCGCAACCATGACGGCGGTGAGCACAATCCCTCCCCATCCAACGCGGGTGTGCGCTCGCACCAGCGGTTGCCAAAGCAGAAACAGGCCGATATGGGCCACCAGCAGGGTGCGCGCGATGGGGCTGGCAAGGTCCTGGACCAGGACCAGATGAAGCACGCCCAACTGAGCAAAGAGGAGCCAGTGGCGGTTTCGCTCGATGAGGGACAGGAAGCGGTCGATTCTCGCCATGGCTATGGCGGCGTTCGCACCGGATGGCGGGATACCCGGCGGTGCCGCGTGGCAGTCAAACGTTGATTGTATCGGCCCATGACGCCGATTCGTCCCAGGAAGACGCCATGATCTCGGTTCGGGAAGTGACCACTCGCGGACGGAACTGTCGAAAACCCGACAGTCGCTTCGGCGAAAACCTCACGAGACGGCAAGAAACCGCATAAGCCGAAATGGCACGAATACTGCTCTACAAGGCATGAACATGCCCTTTTAGGACACAAATCATGACGGGAAAACAAGCAGGCTTCACCCTGGTCGAAATCGCCATCGTGCTGGTGATCATCGGTCTTCTGCTGGGCGGAGTATTGAAAGGCCAGGAACTGATCAACAGTGCGAAAGTGAAGAATTTCGCCAACGACTTTCGGACGATTCCCCTTTTCATCTACGGCTACCAGGACAAATTCCGGGCCCTCCCCGGCGATGACCCAAACGTCGCGAATCACGTAACGGGCGGAACATTGGCGACCACCGGCGGCACACCCGGCAATGGCGTCATCGAAGGCAACTGGAACTCGACCACCCACACGGAAGAATCGGTCCTGTTCTGGCAACACGTCCGTCTCGCCAATCTGGCCGCCGGTCCGACTGATTTCGCCGATGACACGAAAGCCGCCGCCAGCGTTCCGACCAATGCCGACGGCGGCCGAATCGGCATCGAAAGCATCAGTTCCCACTACATCCAGAACGCTGACGGAGCCACTTTTCTCGGCGGAACCTACCTGGTTTGCTCGGGCGGAATCCAGGGCAAGTTCGCCAAGCAGTTGGACACCACGATGGACGACGGGAAAACCGACGCCGGTTCGATGCGCGTGGTCGCCACCGGCCACACCCGCGGAAATCAGGCGCTGGCCAACGCGGCCGTGGACGACGGGACCAACTACTCGGTCTGCCTTTCCTTCTGACCTAGCCTAGCCGCCAAAACAAGCCCGCCGTCCGGCGGGTTTTGTTATTTCCGACCTACCAACCGCCCTTGAGCAGCCGCATTTCCGCCGCGAGCAACTCCTCCTGGCGGCCGAGCAACACAATTACGTCGCCCATCTCGAAGCGCGTTTCAGGGCCAGGACTTAGCCCGCGAATGCCGCGACGCCGCACCGCGGTGACGGAGACGTGGAACTGATCCAGATTCAGTTCCCCAATGCTCTGCCCTATGGCGTAAGCGCCGGCATTCAACATCAAGGAATGCAGGCGGGGATCCTGGGCGTCGGCGGTGATGTCGACGACGTCAGACGCACCGGGAAAAAAGCCCCGCAGCAGCGCATAACGCTCGTTGCGCAGCAGGCGGATGCGCTTCATCACGCGATTCACCGGCACGCCGAGCAGGACCAGGGCATGCCAAGCCATCATCATGCTAGCCTCGAACATCTCGGGGACGACCTCCACCGCGCCCGCCGACGCCAGCCGTTCGATATGGCGCTCGTCCCTCGCCCGCACCACGACGGGAAGATCGGGGCGCAGCCGACCGATCTGGCTGAGCACTTTCATCGCCGCTTCGGCGTCGCCGAAAGAAACCACGGCGACGCTGGCGCGCATGATCCCGGCCGCAATCAAGGTCTCGCGCCGCCAGGAATCGCCGTACACCACCGTTTCTCCGGCCGCTGCCGCTTCGCGAACGCGTTCGGGGTCGAGATCCAGTGCCACGTAGGTAACGCCCTCCAGGGCCAGCAGCCGCGCCATGTATTGGCCGGTGCGGCCGTAGCCGCAGATGATGGCGTGCTTTTCCGTGTTCATCGACTGCGCCGCGACGCGGGTCAGTTCCATCGACCGCAGCAACCATTCCGATTTGACGAAACGCAGGACAAGCTTGTCGGCGTACTGGACGATCATCGGCGCCAGGAGCATTGACAACACCAACGCCGCCACCGTGACCTGCAGCGCCCGGGGCGATATCTCGTCGAGCGAGTTCATCTGCGCCACGAGCACGAACCCGAACTCCCCGCCGGCGCACAGCCACAACCCGGTGCGCAGCGCCGTGCCCGGCCCGGCGCCGAAGGCGCGCGACAGCAGTGAAATCACCGCGAGCTTGCCCGCCAGAATCAGCGCCAGCAGCCCCAACACCGCGGGCAGATTGCGCACGATGACATCCAGATCGAGGAACGTGCCCACGGTGACGAAGAACAGGCCGAGCAAAACATCGCGGAAAGGCTTGATGTCCTCTTCCACCTGGTAGCGGTACTCGGTCTCCGAGATCAGCATGCCCGCCAGAAACGCTCCCAGCGCCAGCGACAGTCCGGCGGATTCGGTAAGGTAGGCCAGCCCGAGCGTGATGAGCAGGATGTTCAGCATGAACAGCTCGGCCGAGCGTCGGCGGGCGACGATATAGAACCACGCTCCCATCAGCCGCTGGCCAAGAAACAACACCAGCACCAGCACGGCCACGGCCTTTGCCAGGGCGATGCCGATGGTGCCGGCCAACTGGCCCGCAGGCTGCGACAAGGAGGGTATGAGAATCAGCAGGGGGACCACCGCCAGATCCTGGAACAGCAGCACGCCCATGATCTCGCGGCCGTGGGCCGAATCGAGCTGCATGCGGTCGGTGAGCAGCTTGCTGAGAATCGCCGTCGAAGACATTGCCAGAATGCCGCCCAGGGCGACCCCAGCCCGCCACGAGAAACCCAGCGCCAGGGCCAGGACAATGGAAATCGCGATCGTCGTCAGCACCTGGGCCAGCCCCAGGCCGAAGACGATGCGCTTCATGGCATAGAGCCGCGGCAGGGAAAACTCCAGCCCAATGGAGAACATCAGGAACACCACACCGAATTCCGCCAGGTAGCGCGCCCCTTCCGAATCGGGCACGAGGTTGATGGCGTGGGGACCGATGGTGGCGCCGACCAGCAAGTAGCCCAGGACCGGCGGCAGGTTGGCATAGCGGAAAGCCCCGACGACTGCCACGGCGGCGGCAAGCAGCAGCAGGACTAGCTCGAGGGTGGTAAACATTTGGGCCGGTCCGAGGGGCGCGCTGGTCTATTTGATATACTTTTTTTCGACCAATGATAACCGCACACCCTTCATGAGCCAATTCCGCGCCTCGCCCCGAGCCATTGCCCTGGCGCGACGCGTCCTCACCATCGAAGCCGACGCGGTTGCCGCGCTGGCGGATCGGGTCGATGAGAGCTTTCTGCAAGCCATGGATCTCATCCTTTCCTGCCGCGGGAGGGTCATTGTCAGCGGTGTCGGCAAATCGGGGCATATCGGACGCAAGATCGCCGCCACCCTGGCGAGCACCGGCACACCAGCCTATTTCGTGCACGCTGCAGAAGCCAGCCATGGCGACCTGGGGCTGATCACACGCGAAGATGTTTTGGTCGCCCTCTCCCATTCCGGCGAAGGCGAGGAACTGCTGAGCATCGTGCCTTCCGTCAAGCGCATGGGCGGAAAGCTCATCGCCATGACTGGCAATCGCGAATCCTCTCTCGCGCGGGAAGCCGACGTCCATCTTGATGTACGGGTGAAAGAAGAGGCTTGTCCCCTCAACCTGGCACCGACCGCCAGCACCACCGCCGCCCTCGCCCTCGGCGATGCCCTCGCCGTTGCGCTGTTGGACGCCCGCGGCTTCGGCGAAGCCGATTTCGCCCGCTCCCACCCAGGGGGCACCCTGGGCCGGCGGCTGCTCACCCACGTCAGCGACGTGATGCGGCACGGCGACCAGCTACCCGCCGTGGGCCAGGACGCAACGCTAACCGCCGCCCTGCTCGAAATGACACGCGGCGGCATGGGGATGACCGCCATTCTCGACGCCGAACGTCGCGTGGCCGGCATCTACACCGACGGCGATCTGCGCCGCACCATCGAGAGGTCGATCGACTTCAACCACACGAACGTCGCCGACGTAATGACCCGGGGCCCGCGCACCATCGGTGCCGAACGCCTTGCCGTGGAGGCCGTAGAAATGATGGAACAGCATCGCATCAACCAGCTCTTGGTGACCAACCCCGACGGCACGCTGACCGGGGCCCTAAGCATGCACGACCTGATGCTGGCCAAGGTGATCTGATGACCGCAGTCGAACGCGCCCGCGCCATCCGGCTGATGGCTTTCGACATCGACGGCGTGATGACCGATGGCCGCCTCTACTTCACCCCCGCTGGCGAAGAGATCAAGGCCTTCCATAGCCGCGACGGCGTCGGCATCAAGATGCTGCAGTCGGCGGGCATTGGCACGGCAATCGTCACCGGGCGCACGTCGCGGGTCGTGGAGCTGCGGGCGCAGAATCTCGACATTGCCTTCGTCAAGCAGGGCATCGACAACAAGCTCGCTGCCCTCAAGGAACTCGCCGGGCAGCTTCGGCTGGGCCTGGAGCAGGTCGGATACATGGGCGACGATATCGTGGACCTCGCGGCGCTGCGGGCCTGCGGTTTCTCCGCTTCGGTTCCCGACGGGCATCCCATGGTGCGCGGCGCAGCCGACTATGTCAGTCAGGCAGCGGCGGGCGCCGGTGCCGTACGCGACGTATGTGAATTTATTCTCCAGTCCCAAGGCAGGCTCGAAGCAGCCATGCGCCCCTATCTCGAATGAGCCCCCTGCGCGGTTACAGCCTGTTCCCGATCATGTTGATGGTCTTCCTGGTCGGGCTTACCACCTGGTTGCAGCACGCGACCGACCTGGATCAGCCACGCAACGACGGCAAACAACGACACGATCCGGACTTCACGGCCGAGAATTTCACCGTTCACCAACTGGACGCGGAAGGCAACATCAAGTACTCGCTGGTGGGCGCCAGAATGGTGCACTTCCCCGACGACGAGAGCACCGACTTGACCAACCCCCGTCTCACCTACCTCGCCAACCTACCGCCGCTGCATTTGCAGGCGAAATGGGCCAAAGTCAGCAAGGACGGCGAGATCGTTGACCTCTATGAGGACGTATTCGGTCGTCGTGAATCTACGGGCAGCGAGGCAGAGATGACGTTTCGCACGACCGAACTGCGGGTGCTTCCCGACGACGAGTTCGCCAGCACCGATGCGCCGGTAACGCTGACCCAGGGGCCAACGGTGATCAACGGCACCGGCATGGATGCTGACAACTTGAAACGCCTGTTTACGCTGCGCGAGCGGGTGACCGGCACCATCTATTCGAAGAAGAGTGAACCCTGAGTGATGACCCCAATCCCTAGCCGCCCCGCCGTCCGCTTCGCCTTGCTGGCCCTGGGTGCCGCAATGCTGCCACTCTCCCCGCCCCTTGCCTTTGCGGAAAAAGCCGATCGCAGCAAACCGGTCAATATCGAAGCGGACAAGGTGACCGTGGATGACCGGAACAAGGTCCATGTTTTTGAAGGTCGCGCCACGCTCACGCAGGGCACCCTGGTGATCAAAGCCAACAAGATCGTCGTGACTCAGGATCAGGAGGGATTCCAGAAAGGGGTGGCAACCGGCGGGGTCGACGGCCTGGCGCGGATTCGCCAGAAGCGTGAAGGACGAAACGAATACATGGAAGGAGAGGCCGAGCGTATCGAGCATTCCGACAAGACCGAACGCACCCAATTCTTCATTCGTGCTTACGTAAAGAGCGGCGCGGACGAGGCGCGCGGCCAGTTCATTTCCTACGATGGCGTAAGCGAAAGCTACGTCGTCACCAGCGGTCCGGAAGGCAGCGTCGTCAAGAGCACGCCCGGCACGGACAACCGCGTGCGCGTCGTGATCCAGCCCAAGGACAAAGGCGACGGCAAAGCCGCCCCGCCGGTGGCCGAAACGCCTCCGGACGCAGCAAAAGTCAAAGGCGCGGCAGATGGCGCCAAACCGCGGCAAGAAGGCATGAAATGACCTTTGACCATATCGTCGTCGAGATTCGCGACAAGGTGGGACTGATCCGCCTCAATCGCCCGAAGCAGATGAATGCACTAAACGATGCGCTCATGGACGAACTGGGCGCAGCGCTCGACGCCTTCGAGTCCGACGCAAGCATCGGCGCAATAGTCATCACGGGATCGGAAAAGGTCTTCGCCGCCGGTGCGGACATCGCGGCGATGAAGGACTGGGGCTACATGGATGTGTACAAGTCCGACTACATCACCCGCAACTGGGAACGGGTGAAGACCTGCCGCAAACCCGTCATCGCCGCAGTGGCCGGCTACGCCCTGGGCGGCGGCTGCGAACTGGCGATGATGTGCGACATCATTCTGGCCGCGGATACGGCCCAGTTCGGCCAGCCGGAAATCCGCCTCGGCGTCGTTCCCGGCGCCGGCGGCACCCAGCGGCTGCCACGGGCCGTCGGCAAAGCGAAGGCGATGGATCTGTGCCTGACCGCACGCATGATGGACGCGGTGGAAGCCGAGCGCGCCGGCCTCGTCTCCCGCGTGGTGCCAGCGGAAAAGCTTCTCGACGAAGCGTTAGCGGCGGCACAGAAGATTGCGGGCTTTTCCCTGCCTATCGTCATGATGATCAAAGAGTCCGTCAACCGCGCCTACGAGTCATCGTTGGCCGAGGGGCTACTGTTCGAACGCCGCACCTTTCACGCGGCTTTCGCCACCGAAGACCGCAAGGAAGGCATGGCGGCCTTCGTCGAAAAACGCCCCGCGCACTTC
>JBAWHH010000754.1:0-3522 GCA_049593715.1 Rhodocyclaceae bacterium | reverse complement strand
GCTCAATGTGGACGCCACGCGCATGAGCCAGGCCTTTACGGGCAACGGCTACATCCAGCAGATTGTCGCCGCCGAGGTCAATGAATTCCTCCAGCGCTACCGCACCACGGCCGCCCCTCCCGTGGACCTGGTGCTGCGCATGCGCTTCAACCCCAACCTGGAACAGTCCTGGTTCGGTTCGCTGATGGAGATCATCAACAACGTGACCATGCTGTCCATCATCCTGACCGGCGCGGCGCTGATCCGAGAACGCGAGCATGGAACCATCGAGCACCTGCTGGTGATGCCCGTGACGCCAGCGGAAATCATGCTGGCCAAAGTCTGGTCCATGGGTCTGGTCGTGGTGCTGGCGGCAATGGTGGCGCTGGTGTTCGTGGTGCAGGGCGCGCTGCGGGTGCCGATCCAGGGCTCCGTGGCGCTGTTCGTGCTGGCAGCGGCGCTCCACCTGTTCGCAACGACCTCGATGGGCATTTTCCTCGCCACCCTGGCGCGCTCGATGCCGCAGTTCGGCATGCTGCTGGTGCTGGTCCTGCTGCCGCTGCAACTGCTCTCCGGCGGCTCCACTCCCCGCGAGAGCATGCCGCAGTTGGTGCAGGACGTGATGCTGGCCGCCCCCACTACGCATTTCGTAGCGGCCGGGCAGGCCATCCTCTACCGTGGTGCGGGCATCGAGGTGGTCTGGCCACAATTCCTGGCCATCCTCGTGATCGGAACCGTGCTGTTCGCGGCGTCCCTGGGGCGCTTCCGCAAGACCATCAGCCAAATGGCCTGACTAGCGGCGTCAGATCGAAGAGGTCACTTCGAAGCGCCCCCCAGGCGGCCCACCCGGCGTCGCGAACCCGTTACACCAAGGCCAGCGGAGAGGGCGTCGATCCTTGCTGCGTGTCGACTTGAGCCCACCGCCAATTGCGGATTTCCGGCAGATCCTCCCCGTGTTTGGCGATGTACTGGGAGTGCTCGATCAGTTTGTCCTTGAGTTGCTGCTTCAAGTACGCCCCCTTGCCGCCGGTCCGCGGCAGGCGATCGATGGTGTCCATCACGAGATGGAAGCGGTCCAGATCGTTGAGCACCGTCATGTCGAAGGGCGTGGTGATCGTGCCCTCCTCCTTGTAGCCGCGGACGTGGAAGTTGTGATGGTTGGTGCGGCGGTAGGTCAGGCGGTGGATCAGCCACGGGTAGGCGTGGAAGGCGAAGATGACCGGCGTGTCGCGGGTGAAGATCGCGTCGAAATCCGCGTCACTCAGTCCATGCGGATGCTCGGACTGCGGTTGCAGCTTCATCAGGTCCACGACGTTGACCACGCGAATCTTCAATTCGGGCAGATGCTCGCGCAAGATCGAAACCGCCGCCAGCGTCTCCAGCGTGGGCACGTCGCCGCAGCAGGCCATGACCACATCGGGTGCTGCGCCCGCGTCGTTGCTGGCCCACGGCCAGATGCCGATCCCCTCGGTACAGTGCTTGATGGCTGCGTCCATGGTCAGCCATTGTGGCGCTGGGTGTTTGCCAGCGATCACCACGTTCACATAATGGCTGCTGCGCAGGCAGTGGTCCATCACCGACAGCAAGCAGTTCGCGTCGGGGGGAAGATAGACCCGAACGATTTCCGCCTTCTTGTTGACGACGTGGTCGATAAAGCCGGGATCCTGATGGGTGAAGCCGTTGTGATCCTGGCGCCAGACATGGGAGGCCAACAGATAGTTCAGTGATGCGATCTTCCGCCGCCAGGGCAGGCGCGACGTGACTTTCAACCACTTGGCGTGCTGGTTGAACATGGAATCGATAATGTGGATGAACGCCTCGTAGCAATTGAACAGGCCATGCCGCCCCGTCAGCAGGTAGCCTTCGAGCCAGCCTTCGCATTGGTGCTCGCTGAGCATTTCCATCACGCGCCCGGTGGGGGCGAGGAATTCGTCGTTGGGCAGCGTTGCCCCGTCCCATTGGCGTTTCGTCACTTCGAATAGCGCCTCCAGGCCGTTGGAGAGCGTCTCGTCCGGACCGAAAACCCGGAAATTTCTCTGCTCGCCATTGAGTTTCACCACATCGCGCAGGAACCGCCCGAGCACGTGCGTATCGCCCACCCCTCGCCCACCGGGGACCGGCACATCCTGAGCGTAGTCGCGAAAGTCCGGCATCCTCAGGGGTCGCAGCAGGATGCCGCCGTTGGCGTGGGGATTCGCCCCCATGCGCCGTTCCCCTTCGGGGGCAAGTTCGGCCAGGTCCGGCTTGAGGCGCCCCTGCGCATCGAACAGATCCTCCGGCCGGTAGCTCCTCAGCCAGTCTTCCAACAATTTGAGATGCTCAGGATGGGCGGCCGGAGCGGAGAACGGGACTTGGTGGGCGCGGAAGGTGCCTTCAACCTGCAGGCCATCGACCACCTTCGGTCCGGTCCATCCTTTGGGGGAAACGAGCACGATCATCGGCCAGCACGGACGTTCGATGCTGCGGCCGGCACGGGCACCGCGCTGGATCTTCCTGATTTTCTCGACCACCGTGTCGAGCGTGGCGGCCATGGCCTCATGCATCAGCGCGGGCTCGTGGCCTTCGACGAAGTACGGGCACCAGCCGTAGCCGCGCAGCAACTGTTCCAGCTCCTCACGAGGGATGCGGGTGAGAAGCGTGGGGTTGGAGATCTTGTAGCCGTTCAGATGTAGGATCGGCAACACCGCCCCATCGGTCGCCGGATCGAGAAACTTGTTGGAATGCCAGGCGGTGGCCAGCGGCCCGGTTTCCGCCTCCCCATCCCCGACGACGCAGGCGACGATGAGATCGGGATTGTCGAACGCCGCACCGAACGAATGGCTGAGGGAATACCCCAGTTCGCCCCCCTCGTGGATCGAGCCCGGACACTCCGGCGATGCGTGGCTGGGAATGCCGCCGGGAAAGGAGAACTGCCTGAAGAGCTTCTGCAATCCGGCCTCGTCCTGGCTGATGTCGGGATAGATCTCGCTGTACGTGCCCTCGAGGTAGGTGTTGCCCACCACCGCGGGCCCGCCGTGTCCGGGGCCGGAGACGTAGATCATGTCGAGGTCGTACTTCTTGATGACCCGGTTCAAGTGCACGTAAATGAAGTTCTGGCCGGGGGTGGTGCCCCAGTGTCCCAGCAGCATGCGCTTCACGTCCGTGAGCGCGAGCGGCCGCTTCAGCAGCGGATTGTCGTAAAGATAGATTTGTCCCACCGACAGGTAATTGGCGGCGCGCCAGTAGGCGTCCATTCGATAAAGCAGGTCCGGGGTCAGTGCGTAGGTTTTCATGCTCGAGGTTTCCCAGTAGAGCCAAGGTTGAGACCGGGTGGTGTGGCTGCAGGACGGCCAACCGGGGCGAAGATGTCCATTCCATCGGAGTTGTTGAGCGCGGACTCGCCGATGCCGTTCGGCGCGGCGTACCGGCAAACCGCATCGTTCGCCCTCAACTCACGCCGTTCCGTCGAGCGCGTTCGAAGCCCGAAGGGCCAGTCCGCCAGGGCGCGCTATGGCGTGACCGTGGTCAGCTAGTGCCGGTACCGGCACCCGGCAGCAGTGCGCA
>JBAWHH010000753.1:0-2371 GCA_049593715.1 Rhodocyclaceae bacterium | reverse complement strand
GCCGGGCTGGACATCGCCTGGCGCAACCGCAAAGCCCGCGCCGCGCTACGCCGGCCTGGTCTGCGCGACTGCACACTGCTCGACAAGCTGTGCGAAGCGGGGCGGCTGGGGCAAAAAACCGGCACCGGCTGGTACCGTTACGAACCCGGCGGCCGCACGCCCCTGTCCGATCCGGCGGTGGAAGCGCTGATCCTGGCGCACTCCCGCGAACAGGGTTTCGCCCGCCGCGACATCGGCGACGAAGAGATCGTCGAGCGCTGCGTGGTCTCCATGATCAACGAAAGCGCCAAAATCCTCGCCGAAGGCGTGGCGGCGCGGCCGGTGGATATCGATATGGTGTGGCTGCACGGTTACGGTTTCCCCCGCTGGCGCGGCGGCCCCATGTTCCATGCGGATCAGGTGGGGCTAGATCGCATCCTGGATGTCGTGCTGCGCTACCGCGACCGCTTCGGTCCGGATTTCTGGACCCCCGCGCCGCTGCTGGAAGAACTGGCGCGCAGCGGCGGGCGCTTCTATCCGCACGAGAACAACCCATAAGGATCTGTCTTTGAACGCAAGCAACAAGGTAAGCCACGGGGGCTCCAGCATAGTGATTGAAATCGTGTCCAAAAGAACGTCATTCCCGCGGAAGCGGGAATCCATAGGCGTTTCCACGTGCCATCGGCAAATGGGTTCCCGCCTACGCGGGAACGACGGAGACTTTGCGCTGGGGCGCATCCCTGCCTATTGCTCCGGCGCTCGACCAGGGTTTGAAAACAGCTTCCAGAAGGAGGGAGGAATAGCATGAACGAGGCCTGGATTTGCGACGCGGTGCGCACGCCGTTCGGCCGCTACGGCGGCGCCTTAGCAGGGGTGCGCACCGACGATCTGGCCGCGCTGCCCATCAAGGCGCTGATGGCGCGCAACGGGGGCGTGGATTGGGCGGCGGTGGATGACGTGATCCTCGGCTGCGCCAATCAGGCCGGCGAAGATAACCGCAACGTCGGGCGCATGGCGGCGCTGCTGGCGGGCCTGCCGGAGACGGTGCCGGGCTGCACCCTCAACAGGCTTTGCGGCTCCAGCCTGGACGCGGTGGGCAGTGCTGCCCGCGCCATCAAGGCCGGTGAGGCGGATCTGATCATTACCGGCGGCGTGGAAAGCATGACCCGCGCGCCCTTCGTCCTGGCCAAGGCGGATTCCGCCTTCTCCCGCGCGGCGAAGATCGAAGACACCACCATCGGCTGGCGCTTCGTCAATCCGCTGATGAAGGCGCAGTACGGCATCGATTCCATGCCCGAGACGGCGGAGAACGTGGCGACCGAATTCCGCATCGCCCGCGCCGACCAGGACGCTTTCGCCCTGCGCAGCCAGCAGCGCTGGGCGGCCGCCCACGCCGCCGGCTTCTTCCGCAACGAAATCGTGCCCGTCGCCCTGCCACAGAAGAAGGGCGAGCCCAAGATGTTCGAGGAGGACGAGCACCCGCGCCCCGACGTGTCCCTGGAAGCGCTGACCAAGCTCAAAGGCGTGGTCAAGCCGGAAGGCAGCGTCACGGCGGGCAACGCCTCCGGCGTCAACGACGGCGCCTGCGCCTTGCTGATGGCTTCGCCCAAAGCCGCCGATCGCTACGGCCTG
The DNA here is from genome assembly GCA_049593715.1 of Rhodocyclaceae bacterium. Lineage (GTDB taxonomy): Bacteria > Pseudomonadota > Gammaproteobacteria > Burkholderiales > Rhodocyclaceae > JBAWHH01. The sequence goes on along the minus strand of JBAWHH010000753.1, from coordinate 760 downwards.
CGGCCCCGGGCGCGGGTTCTTGCCATGGCTACCGTGGGCATCGCCCCGCGCATCATGGGCTTCGGCCCCGCGCCGGCAACGCGCAAGGTGTTGGCCCTCGCCGGCCTGACCCTGGACCAGATGGACGTCATCGAACTCAACGAAGCCTTCGCCGCCCAGGCCCTGGCCGTGACCCGCGACCTGGGCCTCCCGGACGACGCCCCCCACGTCAACCCCAACGGCGGCGCCATCGCCATCGGCCACCCGCTAGGCGCCTCTGGGGCACGGCTGGTGGGTACGGCGGTGAATCAGTTGGAAAAAATCGGAGGGCGCTACGCGCTGTGCACCATGTGCATCGGGGTGGGGCAGGGGATTGCGGTGGTGATAGAAAGAATTTGATCAAGGTCAGCAAGGCGGCTCGTTTCGTTAAACGGACCGAGCCTAACTCTCGCTCCATGTGACCTGTTAGGGAAAGCCCGATTAGTTCTGGATGCCTAGCGCGCCTTTCTCACAAAACCGATAGGACGGCAGGTTGCGAACTCAATTCCTCGAAACTCGCAATTGAGCAGAGGTTCCTTACCTCTCAAACGGCTGGAACATCGTCCAGAATTTCCTGGCCATTGAAATACTGCCCTTCCGTTTCTGACACATCTCGCCAGTCAGCGAGTGTGACCTTGAACCCCTTTTGCCTGATGTCTTTTCCAAGCCGGTGCATGTACTCCACGTCAGGCTCAAATGAACCGAGGCTAAGAAGTTGCCTTCCAACCTCAGTGAGCATATA
>JBAWHH010000752.1:0-4132 GCA_049593715.1 Rhodocyclaceae bacterium | reverse complement strand
CACCCAATCCATCCCGGCCTTCGGCCAAGCCCTCGCCGCGCTTGGCGGCCGGCGGGGAGCGCGTGCCGCGGCGGTCTTACTCGCGCTGGCTGCCGCACTCGTTCTTTTCATCCATCGGGACACTTTGTGGAACGCGGACCTGGCGGCCCTGTCGCCGATTTCCGCCGCAGACCGGACCCTCGACCTGTCGCTGCGCAACGATCTGGCGCTGCCGGACCGCCCGCTGCTGGTCGTCTTCGGCGCCCCGGACCGCGAAAGCGCGCTGCGCGCTGCCGAAGCCGTGGGCGCCCAACTGCAGCAACTGGTTAAGACAGGGAAACTGGCGGGGTTCGATACGCCGGCCCGCTTCCTGCCCAGCGCGCAAACGCAGCAGGCGCGACGCGACGCCCTCCCCGACCGGAACACGCTCGCGACGCGGCTGTCCAGCGCGCTGGAAGGACTGCCGCTGCGGCCCCAACGGCTGACGCCTTTCATCGACGACGTCGAGGCGGCACGCCACCAGCCGCTGCTCACGGAAAGCGACTTCAAGGGCAGCACGCTGTCGCTGGCCATCGAATCGATGCTGATGCCCCACGGAGACGGCTGGCGGGTACTGCTGCCGGTCGCCGAAACCGCGCTGCCCGGCTCCACCGCCACACCCGACCGCGCCCCTTTGCGCGCCGCCTTGGCCGCAGCGGGCCAGTCCGGCGCCCTGATCATCGAACTGGGCGAAGAAGCGCGCGGCCTCTATGGCACCTATTTGTCCGAAGCGATCACCCTGTCCCTGCTCGGCTTCGGGGCCCTGGTCCTGCTGCTGTCGGCGGCGCTGCGCTCGCCGCGCCGGCTGTTCCGGGTTCTGGCGCCGCTGGTGCTGTCGGTGCTGCTGGTCACCGCCGGGCTCGCCCTGGCGGGGGAACAGTTGCTGCTGCTCCACCTGGTAGGGCTGCTGCTCATCGTCGCCGTCGGTTCCAACTACGCCTTGTTCTTCGACCGCAGCGCCGCCGGCGGGAGCATCGACCACCAGGCGCTCGGCTCGCTGCTGCTGGCCAACCTGACCGCCGTGATCGGTTTCGGCACCTTGGCGTTTTCCCAAGTGCCGGTGCTGCACGCCTTGGGCATCACCGTGGGGCCGGGCGCGATTCTGGCCTTGCTGTTGTCGGCGGCACTGGCGCCGCGAGGGCAGGCGGCATGAACGGCGGTCTGCCGGTGGTGCATGCCGCCGCTGCACACTCGGCAAAAACCCTCATGGTGTTTCTGCCCGGCGCCTACATGCGCCCGCAGCATTTCTTCGATGCCGGCTTCGATGTGGCGGTGGCGGAACGCGGACTGGGCCTGGATCTGGCCTTCCCCGATATCGACGTCGCCCGCTTCGCCAACGCCGACGGTGTGGCGCGGCTGCGCGGTGAAATACTCGGACCCGCGCGGGCGGCGGGCTATCAGCAACTCTGGCTCGGCGGCATCTCCCTGGGGGGATTCCTCGCCCTGGCCGTTGCGGCGGACCATGGCGACGAAATCGACGGCCTCTGCCTCATTGCGCCGTATCCAGGTAGCGCCATCACCCTGGCGGCCATCGATGCGGCAGGCGGTCCGGCGCAGTGGGAACCCGCGGAAGAGCAGCTTGCCGACGCCGAATTCCGCATCTGGGACTGGCTGAGAACTCCGCGGGCAAGGCCGAAGATCTGCTTCGGCTATGGACGCCACGACCGTTTCGCCCCGCGCATGGCCCGGCTGGCGGCGGTCCGCGCCGACCTGATCCCGGTGCTGGTGGACGGCGACCACGATTGGCCGGTGTGGCGGGCGATCTGGGAGCAGTTTCTGGACAGCGGGCGGATCGTCGAACCATCACGGAGGCCGGCCTGACATGCCGCGACGCTGGATTCCCAGCCCGTTCATGACCGGCTCGGCGGTGCTGCACAGCGCCGCCGCCGTCGCGGTGGCCGTACAGCCCGCCGCCTGGCCCTGGGCATTGGGTGCCGTTGCCGCCAACCATGCGCTGCTGACGGCGGCGGGGCTGTGGCCCACCAGCGCCCTGCTCGGCCCCAATCTGCGGCGCCTGCCGCCCGCCTCAGCGGAGCGGGGGAAAGTCGCACTCACCCTGGACGACGGCCCCGACCCGGAAGTCACTCCGCGGGTTCTGGACTTGTTGGATTCCGCCGGCGCGAAAGCCAGCTTCTTTTGCATCGGCGCCCGCGCGGCAGCCCACCCCGAACTGGCGCGGGAAATCGTTGCGCGCGGCCATGAGGTCGAAAACCATAGCCAGAACCACGCCAAGCTTTTCGCCGCCCACGGCTGGCGGCGCATGGAACGGGAAGTCGCCGAGGGCCAGGCGACGCTGGCGGGAATCACGGGGCGTGTCCCCCGCTTCTTTCGACCCACGGCCGGCCTGCGCAGCCCCCTGCTGGAGCCCATCCTCTGCCGCCACGATCTGGCCCTCGCCACCTGGACGCGCCGCGCTTTCGACACCCGCTGCACCGACGCGGCGCTGATCCACCGTCGCATCACCGCCCGCGTCGTGGCGGGCGACATCCTGCTTCTGCACGACGGCAACTCTCCCCGCGGCAGCGCCGGAAAGCCGGTCATCCTCGAAGCGCTGCCCCTCATCCTCGACACCTTGCGCAGCCATGGTCTGCGCTGCGTAACCCTGGAGTCCGCCCTGCCATGACCCGCCTTTTCCTCGAACGGCTGATTCAAAGCGCCAGCGAGCCTTACCGGGCCGCCGGCCACTTCGCCTACCACTACGCCCGCGGCAAGCTGCGCCACGACGGCATCTTCGCCGCCTTGCTGCGCGAGGGCCATTTGCCGGCCCAAGGCCGGTTCCTGGATCTGGGTTGCGGCCAAGGGGTGCTCGCCTCTTGGCTGATGGCCGCCCGCGCGGCGTTCGACCGGGGCGATTGGCCGCCCGACTGGCCGGCGCCGCCGCAGGTCACGGAGTTACTCGGATTCGAGATGATGACCAAGGACGTGGCGCGCGGCCGCGCGGCCCTGGATGAACGCTTTCCGGAAATCGCCATCCGCCAGGGGGACATCCGCTCCACCGATTTTGGCAGTGCCGACCTGATCGCCATCCTCGATGTCCTTCACTACATGGACTATCCGGCTCAGGAAGATGTGCTGCGCCGGGTACGGGCCGCACTGCCGGTGGGCGGGCGGCTGATTACCCGGGTCGGCGATGCGTCCGCTGGATTGCCGTTCCACATTTGCGATGCGGTGGACCGGGCGGCGACTTTCGTCCGTGGCCATCGCCTGCCGCACCTTCACTGCCGTCCGCTGCACGGCTGGACCGCCCTGCTGGAATCCCTGGGTTTCAGGGTGCACACCGCGCCCATGAACACCGGCAAGCCCTTCGCCAACGTGATGATCTCCGCCTGTGCCGTGGCCTGAGACGGCCTAAGCGCCTGTGCTAGACTCGCCTTCCCCAAGAGACGCCGCACGCCAGTGACGCCATTGCTCGTTTCCCGCCACACCGTGTGTACCTGCCTCGGTCGCGGGCTTGACGCCACCCATGCCGCGCTGCTGTCCGGCGCCAGCGGGCTAAAGCCCTGCGACTTCGAGACGGTAGAGCTGAACACCTGGATCGGCGAGGTGGCGGGCATCGATGCGGTGAGTCTGCCCGCCCGCCTGTCGGCGTTCGATTGTCGCAATAACCGCCTCGCCCAACTCGGGCTGGAAACGGACGGCTTCGCCGACGCCGTGCGGGAAGCGATCGGCCGTCTTGGCCGCCGCCGGCTCGGCGTGTTCCTCGGCACCAGCGTCTCCGGGATGTTGCAGACCGAGCTTGCCTATCGCCGCCGCGACCCCACGACCGGGGCATTGCCGACGGACTTCCACTACCGCGAAACGCACAACTCTTATTCCCTGGCGGATTTCGTGCGCGGTTATTTCGGTCTCGAAGGGCCGGCGGCGGTTACATCGACCGCCTGCTCCTCCAGCGCCAAAGTGTTCGCCGCCGCGGCGCGGATGATGGAGTGCGGACTGATCGACGCGGCGCTGGTGGGTGGTGTGGACAGCCTTTGCCTCACCACGCTCTATGGCTTCAGTTCCCTCGAACTCACCGCGACGGAGCCCTGCCGGCCGTTCGACACCACCCGCAAGGGGATTTCCATCGGCGAAGCGGCCGCTTTCGCCTTGCTGGAACGTGCGCCCGCCAGCCCCG
>JBAWHH010000751.1:0-2918 GCA_049593715.1 Rhodocyclaceae bacterium | reverse complement strand
AGCCCCGAGCCACCAAACGACGACCGAAACCGCACCGACTGCTCACGCAGCCACGTCGTATCCAGCGCGAACGCCTTCAGAAGCAGCAAGCCAAACTCAATGAGGCCTTCTTAAGGTAGTGCCATTGATAGCAGACTCCTCTTGAGGGGAAGCCATTTTCCCACGCCGGAGTCCTTCCCCGCCTAGATGTCACCACTCCACCTCACCTCTTGGCATACTTCCGCGCGAGGAAACATCAACCCCTTCAGCCCCAAGAAAGGCCCCCGTCTCAAGCGTAGATACGGTTCCGCGTGTTCAACTCGCGCACCACGTCGTGCATCATGCCGAGCTTCTTGAGACGGTCTCGTTCGCCCGACTTGGCCGGACGGGCCTCCGCATCCTTGTCCTGGCCGGTATAGCGGCAGAACAGGCAGCGCACCCGCTTGTACTTGAAATGGCTGTTGTGCAGCAGGGTCAGCACTTCCTTGAGCGAGGTATCTCGACCGGGCTTGACGGTCAGCACGTGGACCGGCTTTTTGCCCAAAGCACCCAGGATGGCCGCGTCCGAAGGATCGTGCTCGAAATAGCTCAACCCATAGTCCTTGATCGGCGATCCGGAAGCGGCGTCGATGGGATCCACCGTGCCGTTGATGGCGTCGATCACTTCGCCGATCGCCGAGACGTGCTCGAAAGTGTAGAACTGGACCTCGAAGCGGGTGGCGGTCGGACGAAAGGTTCCGCCACCGGTGGACCAGCCGCCATGGCTGGAAATGATCAGGTCTTTGCCGCTGCTGCCCTGGAGGGGATTGCTCTCGGAAGAAAGGATGAAGAACTTGCCGCAGTCGAATTTGCTCATGGGTCGGATTCTTCTAGTCAAGCGTTTGTCGGATGGTGCGGAAAGTCAGCTTTTCCGGCGCTGACCCGCGGCAGCATAGGCCCTCACGGCAGCAAAGCCGGTGGAACCGATCACACTCCCCACCTTCCCACCGGCAAACATTCGCCCAGCGCAGGATGAGCAAAGTGCGGCGGAACCCATCATCCCCGCGCGCAACCATAGCGTCCGCACAAAACAAAACGCCCGCGGTGTCCCACGGGCGTTGAATCGAACCAGTTGCGTTGTTCGTCGATGGGTTTCACGGCCATTGAACGCCCAAGCGAATTGGGCGCGTCACCAGGCCGTTCTACCCATGCCAGTTTGCTCATGCCGCATTAGGCGGCGCGCGCCAGCGAAGCCCGCACGACTACAGTCGATCGCCGAACCGCCGTCCGCGCCGACCGCGAAGCGGTCAGGGCTTAGGTTTCGGCTTGGGCTTGGGCGCCTCGGTGCCCGCCGCCGGCGGGCCCGACAACTGGCTCACGGCCCGGGTAGCGAGGTCCACTCGGTACAGCGCACCGCTTTCGTTCTCGACTTCGAGCGCCTGACCGTCGGCGGCCAAACGTAGCGCACGGAAGTTGCGCGCCATCGCCGGCAGACCCGCCGCGCGGTAGTCAGGCACCGGATATACCTGCAGGCGCCACAGGCGCGCGCCGGTCTTCGCATCGAGCGCGGCGAGGTAGCCGCCGGGCTGATCACCCTGGCGCTCGTCGAAACTGTCTTGCACGTAATGCACGCCGTTGTGTTCCACGGGGGCAACCACTGGCGAGGGCGGTCGGCTGGACGAAGGGGCTTGGCTCATGGTGGGCTTCTCCTGATTTGGCGCGGCGCCGGCCAAAGGGCCGCCACTGGCACGTACGGCCAGCACCAAGGCAGCGGTGGTGACCAACGCGGTGGCAGCGGCAAAGCGGCGCAGGTTCATATGATTTTCAGCGCGACCTTGCGCTCGGCCTCCGTCAGCTTTCCGGCGCAATCGGCGCAGAAAAAGGCCCAACTGTCGGCGTTGCGAATCGCGGCGCTGCCCGGGAAACCCGAATGCGGGCCAATGCCGTACCAGGCATAACGGGCACTGCCGATATTCACGTCGGTGGTGCCGCACACCAGGTGGGTGAGTTCATGGACGACGATCCGCACCCAGTTGGTCTGGCCCTTGAGCACATTGCCGGGGTGGTCAGTGAAAAACGAGCGCTCGATATAGACCACGTCCATGCCCTCGCCGCTGCTGGCGAAAGTGAATGCCTCTGCGTCGAGGAAGTCGAGTTCGTCCTGGGTGGTACCCGGACGCAGAGGCACCCAGTCACTGAAGACGAGATGGCCGCGGCCGAGCCGGGCGATGATGTCCTTGAAGCCCTTGTGCAGCGTGCTGATGTAGCCCGCCAGATCGGTGTTGCTGGTAGCCGGATCCGCGAACCAGCGCTTGACGATCGCCAGCGCCTCGTTGCCGCGGTCGCCGCCCTTTCCCTGCACGCCCTTGGCTGCGTTGGCGAGCACCGACGCCGTCTTGTGGCACCAAGCCACGCCGTACTGCGCAGCGTTGGCCAGGTTCTTCTTGCGCTCGGCGGAGAAGATCTCGCCGGTGGAGGCCAGAAGTTGGCGTACGGACGCTTGCGAAGTGGTGCGGCTATTGAAGTCGTCGGAAGGCCAGTCACGGAAAGCGTTGGGCAGCGATACCACCCACACTTTGCGGTTGCCGGCCGCGTTCAGCAGGTACACATGGCGCAGCAACTTGAGCGCGGCGGCGCGCATCTTGGCCTTGTCATCTACCGCACCATTGAGGTTTTCGCTCCAGGCACCCACCGCCTCCAGCAGACCGCGATCTTCGGTGACCTTCTTGCCTCCAGCCAGGCCCTTCAGTGCGAGCTTGCGCAAGTCAGCCAGGGCCGCGGCCCCGGCGGCATCGAAGCCGTCCGTACCCATCAAATTGCGCAGGCGCTTGACCAGCGGCTGCCAATCCTTTGCGAACTCCTGCGGTGCATCTAGCCAGCCGCGTGCATAGTCGTATTCGGGTTTGAACTTCTTGTCCCAGTTGGGCATCGTTTCGTCCTAGGTGCTAAACCCCGCGCCC
>JBAWHH010000750.1:0-2950 GCA_049593715.1 Rhodocyclaceae bacterium | reverse complement strand
GCCATCGACGGAGGCGCGGCAGGTACGGCTTGCGGTCCGGGTACCGCCGCCTGCGGGCCGGAACTGCCGCCCGCCGGCTGGCTGGCCTGCATCAGACGCTGCATAACTTCGTTCGCCAGCGCCGGATTGCCCTGGCCGATAGCGGGCAGCAAGGCCTGGGCGCGTTCTGCCTGATGCTGATCGATCAGCAGTTTGGCGGCGGCGGAATAGGCTTCGGACGCTTCGCGCAGACGTCCGGTCATGTAGTACACGTTGCCCAGTTCGCCCTGGGCATCCACGTTTTCCGGGTTCTTCTTGACGATGTCGGTGTACGCCCGCACCGCCCCTTCCACGTCGCCGCGGGCATAGGCTCCACGCGCCTCGCCCAGCGCCGCGGCATCGGCCCCTTCCCGCTTGCTGAACGGGCCGAGGGGAATCGATTCCAGCATGCCCTTCGCGGCGACCACTGCTTTCTGCGCGGCGGGCTTGAACCAGTCGGTGTAGTAGTAAATCAAGGCGCCGATGACGGCCAGGATGACCGCGTAGAGGATCCAGTTGGCAAGCCTGCTGATCATGAAAACTCTCCTGAAATCGAAATGGGGTTTGATGTTCTTATTGAGGCCCGGCCGGCCACCGGCGGGAGGGACCCCCCCCCGCCGGCTGCCTTAGTCGCCCCGGCTTACCACCACCCGTTGTTCCACGGGGCCCAGCCGTTGCCCCAGCCGTCACCCAGGCCGTTGCCCCAGCCGCTCATATCGGTGGAGAAATTGAAGCTGCCGCGCCCGGTGCCGCGACCCCAGCCACGGCCATAACCACGGCCATACCCGTAGCCGTCATTCCAGGGACCGTAGCCGCCATAGCCCGGATGACCGCCCCACGGGCCGTAGCCGCCATAACCGGGATAGCCACCGCCCCACGGACTGCCTCCCCAGGGCCCCCCGCCCCACGGACCACCACCCCAGGGGCCGCCGCCCCAGGGCCCACCACCCCAGGCCTGGGCATCCCCGGCCACCGGCACCAACGTTGCCGCCACCAGCGACGCGATGGCGAGATGCTTTTTCAGTGAACGCATAGCAACCTCCTCAGTGCAAAAAACTTGTCGACTGCGAACGGCGATCGGGGACTCCACCCCACCCATCCGCAGACACTCCTGTATCGAATCGGGCCGATCGCCTACGGGGGCCCACCCCACAACGCCCGGGCATCGGTGGCAGCCGGCGCGAGCACGGCCGCCGCCAGGGAGGCCATCACCAATGATTTCGAAAGTCGATTCATGAGCACTCCTCCAAGTGCGAATGGACACTACCGGCACACGGCCGGGACGCCTTGCGACGCCGGCGCATGCCGCCCCGTCTTCAGGCCCCCGCCAAACGTGGCGTGCAGGCCCAAAGCCGCTTCAGGTCACCGGCACCCTACCAGCCACCCCAGCCCGGACCGCCCCAACCGTTGTTCATACCGTTGTTGCCCCAGCCGCTGCCGTCGAGGTCTCCCCCGGCGCCGAAGCTGAAGTTGCCGCGGGCGCGACCGTTGCCCCGGCCGTAGCCGCGGCCAGACCCATAGCCATCGCCCCAGGGCCCATAGCCGTAGCCCGGATGACCATAGCCGGGACCACCGCCGTAATACCCCGGGCCTCCTCCCCAACCCGGCGCGCCACCGTAACCGGGCGCACCGCCCCATCCCGGACCACCACCGCCCCAACCGGGACCGCCACCCCATCCGTCTTCGAACCCGCCCCCCGGCCCACCGTAACCCTGGCCGCCGTAGCCCGGCCCTCCGCCGTAACCCGGCCCTCCGCCGTAACCCGGCCCACCACCGTAACCCGGCCCACCACCATAGCCCGGGCCACCGCCATAGCCCTGACCGGGATAGCCTCGGCCCGGCGGGCCGGCATTGGGTCCAGCTTGAGGATTGGCCATGTACGGTCCCGCTGGCGGCGGCGTTTGCTGCTGAGCCAGCGCGCTGCCGGCCACCGCCCCAACGGCGAGGGCAAGCGCCACTCTGCTAAATGCCTTCATCACTCTCTCCCACGAAGTACCGCAGTTGCACAAATGAACTTCGACCGCCAAAACCCGGCCCACGACAAGGCGCCGCCGACCGATGCTGGGCCGGAAAGTCGAAGCACTACCATAGCGGCAGGGACGGTCCGGCATCGCCGGCCCGCGCCCGCCACCAATCCCACGATTGGGCGTTGGCCCATCCTGAAAGCGGTGTGCTCCAGGGAACGAACATGTGCGGGGTACTCAGTCCATAAACGTTGAATGGATCGCCGGAGGCATTCACCTGCCCGTAGGTCCATTGGATCTGCCGCCCGGTGGGCAGGCCGTTGCCGCCAGTGGGCAGATAAGACGTGGCCGTCGGCGGGCGCTGGCGGGTACCTGCTCCGGGATAACCGCCGGCCGTGCCATAGCCGGGCATCATCTGGGGCCCGCCGTTGTAACCGGGATAGGCCGGCCCGCCGGGCCGGGCACCGCCGTAGGCCCCGGCCCCCGGGGGCACCGCGCCCCACCCCGGAACCGCTTGGCCGCGCATTTCCGCCAGCTCGCCATAGGTCGCCCCATGGGCTACCCCCGCCAGCCCCGCGGCTGCGATCACCAGCGTCAGTGCCGTCCCTCGAACCGTTGCCATAACTGCCTCCGTCTCTCCGTCCCGACTCAGAGCTTGTGATTGAATCCGCTGCGCGGGCGGTCTGCTTCGTTGCTCACTCGATCTTCGCAGCCCGTCCCGCTCGCGACGATTTCTTCACACGCTCTCATTGCAGATCCGGCTTGATCCGGATGCCGCGAGGATTTTTCTTGCGCGTGCTCGCCCGCGTTGCCCGCGGCCGTTGCGGGGACTCGGTTTCGCCGCCCTTCTCCGCCGGACCCTCTTCAGCGGGCGATTCCACGGCCGGCGCCGGCGGGGCCTGCTCGGTCTTCTTGAGCAACCGCGGCGGGCGCCCGCTGGCACCCGGAGCCACCGATGGGACTTCGGC
>JBAWHH010000749.1:0-2685 GCA_049593715.1 Rhodocyclaceae bacterium | reverse complement strand
CCACCGTACCGAGCAGGCCGAGGAAAGGCCCGCCCGAGATGGCGATGGTCAGCAGCACCATCTTGGCGTTGAGGCGATGGGTCTCGCGCACCATGTCGGCGTCGATGGACGCTTTAATGGCGTCGATCGAAGCACCCGACAGCGCCACGGCCGCCGCGCCGACGCTGGTGCCGGGATGGCGCTTCAGCATCTCGCGCACGCCCGCCTCGTAAAGGCGGAACAGGGAACTGTGCCGGAACGCCCGTTCGCCCTCGATTCCCAGAAACTCGTCGCTGGCATTGCGGAACTGGCGCAGGAAGCGGCGGTTGCCACCATCGATGCGATTGATCAGCAACGTCTTGTCCACCATGACATACACGGCAATGACGAACATCACCCCGAGGATGCCGATGACGACCCAGGCGTCCGTGGTCAGGTTGCCGACCAGGATGCCAAAGTAGGAGGTGCTGCCGCCCTCCCCTTCGTCCTCTGGTACCACCTGGGGGAAGTTCGCATCGGCGCCCTGGCTCTTCGCGGCGACCTTGATCCACTCGGCGGAACGTCCCACCGGGCCGAGCTGCACCGCGTCCACCAGGCCCGTCAAACCTTTCCCGATGCGCACTTCGCCCGTCAGTTCCGGCAGGGCGAACTGGGCTGCACCCACTTCCGCGCCATCCAGATAGAGCGCCGCCCGCCCCTTGTCCACAGCCACGGCGACGTGCTGCCAGATTTCCGGCTTCACCTGTCCGCCTTTGCCGATCACCGTGGCGCCGGAGCGCAACACCAACGCCCCGCCGTCGATGACGAGTTCCAGATTTCCCTGCTGGAACAGCGTCCCCGCCTGCGTGGCCGCCGCCGGCTTCACCCCCAGCGACAGGCTGAGCGCTGCGCCGGCCGTCCGGCGCAGCGGCACGGCATCGGGCAGGACCATGGGCTCGCCGCGGAAAACCGCGCTGGCGCCGAGCAGACCCGCCGGCTCGATCGACGCCGGTTTGGCTGTCGGCACGACGCCGTTCGAGCCAGCGTCCTGGATGGCGCCATCGGCTTCCGAAAAGTTGAACACCACACTGCCCGAGTCATAGACGCCTTTGCCCGGCACCGCGGCGGCGGCCTTCGGGTTGCCGTGGTACAGCCACACGTGCTGGTCGCCAGTGGCGGGAGCAACGGCCGGAACCTGAACCCACAGGACAGCCAGTCCGTTGGTGGCATCGAAACGCTCGACGAAGAACTTCAGTTCCGTCTTGTCGTCGGCGGCAACCACGCGCAAATCGGAGCCGTCGGGCTTGGCGTCGGTGAACGTGAAATTGCCCAGGTGCAGGCGCAGCGCCAACGGGAAACCCGTCAAAGCCTCTTTCGTCTCCACGCCCGCAGCGGTGGTATCGAGCACGATCTTTTCGCGCTGCTTCCACTCGTCGTTCCACCAGGCGTGGCCCGTCGCGGCGAACGAAAGGAGGAGGATCGCGATCAGTGTCTTCAGCATTTGGTTTGCAGTCAGGTATCGAAAAAAAACGTTCACTTCGGCCAGCGGCGGTCAAAGCAGCCCCAGTGGCCCCGCCGGCCGCAGCGCAGTCTGGGGCCACCGTATTGCGGTTTCTGCCACGGTGGATTACATGTTCATGACGCGTGCGGGGGCGAGTCGATGTCGCCTACTTGCCTTTGCCGCACTCGGAAAGTGACCGGTCGCAATCGCCGAACCCCAGCACCTCCACCGACACCAGGGTGGCGCGCACCGGCTCGCTCGCATTGGTGCGGCCCGCTGACGCGGAGCGCGTGCTGTCTTCCGTCTGTTTGTTGTTTCCGGCACCGATGTTGCTGGCGGAGGACAGCGTCCCCAGCCCCCCGGCATCCACCGGCGGCACGCCGCTCTTGCTGCCGGCGGCGGAAATGTTCTCCGCCCCTTTCACCACGTCGGCGCGGATGGTCACGTCCCCTGCCGATGCGATGCCCGCCTCGCCGGCATTGATCGTCCCTTTCGGCGCGAACAGGTAGATGCTGCCCGCGGCGGGCGCCAGGGCGGGGCCGGGACCGTCGGGGTCCGAGGTGACGGTGCGGATGCCCGAGCCGGCGACGTCGATCGGTGGCAGGAACGCGTAGCCGATCATTTCGCCATCCTTGTAGATCGGCACCCGCCGCGGCGGCGACGAAGTCTTGGACGTCAAGGCACCCCGGCCGGCGTCGATGCTGCCGTCGGTGGAATAGAGCATGATGTCGCCGCTCTGGGCGGTGAGGATCTTCGACTGGTTGACGTTGAAGTCCCCGCTCAGCACGGTGCGGATGCCCCCGCCGGACTGGGTCAGGATGCCGAGATTGCCCCCTCCGGCACCGCCGGGAAGGCCGGCATTGACGGTGCCAGCCGGGCTGCCGTCGGCGGCAAAACCTGGCGCAACGATGTCGATGCCGGACCCGCCGGTGGTGACGATCTTGGAGCGGAACATGTCCAGCACGCCGGGGCCCACTTCGGCGCCCGGGAACGCCGTCGCCATCACGTTGCCGAATGCCGCTGCCGCGGCGTCGCCCGCCGCTTTCCCGTCGGAAGACTCCGCCCCGGCGAGGCTCTCCAGCCCGGCGACAAAAGCCTGCACCATCGCCGGGGTCGCGCTGCGTAAATCGCCAAGGGCGGCGCGGGCGGCACTTGCCGCCTTGCGGATCGGCTCGCTGGCGCCCGCAGCGCCGAGCGAAGCCAGCGCGGCGTCGAGATCATTCACT
>JBAWHH010000748.1:0-1688 GCA_049593715.1 Rhodocyclaceae bacterium | reverse complement strand
GATGTAACTCCTTGTCTCTATTGATGGTCCCTTCTCAATATCGCGCGAAACTGTAGAAGATGGGCTTGGCGCTGGCGAGAGCCATACCGCGCCGCCGACACTCCCCTCCTGGCGTTCAATTTCCTTTGGTGCTGAACCGTATGGCGTCACCGCTTCGTTGGTATGCATCATGTCAACCTATCTAGCCAACAATTGGGCTGTCATGCCTGCCGATCCTCTGTAGCCTTCGTAGTCGTACTATGGACACCGGAGGTTTACGGACATGGCGACAAAAATTGAAAAAGAACTAGCCGCGTCTCTCACCCTCAAGCAGCGGCAAGGGGTGCTAGTGCGAGGGGAATACCTGCCTGCGTTCCTGGCGGCACGTTCTGATGTGATCGAGGCTATGGCGGCGGGCTTCGCGGTCAAGACCATTTGGGAGCACATGCACGAGATTGGGCGCATTCCGTTTCGCTACGAGACTTTCCTGAAGTACGTCGATCGGCACATCACCAAAGCGCCGACCGGTTCTGAAAAGCCCATCACTCAACCGCACCAAGCAGCGGAATGAATCGCGGCGATACGCAAATGGATCGCTGCAACCGCACGGAAACCGCACGGAAACCACGCGGTAACCACGCGGAAACCACGCGGAAACCACGCGGAAACCAGCCATTACCGTTCAATTTTGCGCAGTTGCGTTTCAAACGGGCGGTTTCCGCGAAAGATTCGTGGTGCCGGATGCGGACTTTCCTTGGAGTAATCAACGCTGTTATCCGGGCAGGATGTGTGAAGTAGGCCCACCGGCAAGCCGGTTGTCGTTCTTCACTGTCCCTTATTCGCGCGTGGCGCTCAACGGGGCATCCTGCTCTGCGAGGCTGTCGGCTACCACCGACTGGAGAGCGAATGAACGATGAGAAGAGAGTTACGCGGAAGAGCAGCCCACCCATCAAGGTGTACTGTCTTCCCGAAGAGCGCGAACTGATCGAGGCGAACGCCAAGAGGGCAGGAATCAGCGTTGCGCGCTACCTGCGCGATGTGGGTCAGGGCTACCAGATCAAGGGCGTCATGGATTATGAGTACGTGCGCGAGCTGGTGCGGGTGAATGGCGACCTTGGCCGCCTGGGTGGCTCGCTCAAGCTATGGCTGACTGACGATCCGCGCACCGCCCGCTTCGGCGAAAACACGATCTTTGCCCTGCTGGGCAGGATCGAGGCCACCCAGGACGAAATGAGCCGGCTTATGAAGTCGGTGGTGCTACCGAGGGCCGGGGAATAGAAGCATCGACACGCAATGACACCGCGACATGAACCAAGAGAGGCCGGGCTTCGGTGTCGCCCAGGTCGGGTACCGGGGCAGCGACTCGTGGCGTGCTGTCTCTGTGATTGCCCAACGCCGCCAGTTGCCGACAAGGCAGCAGGTCGGCGCAGCGCAGCCGCTCATCACATCGAGGAGCTCGACCATGAAACACGCCCGCTTTTTAGCGGCTAAAACCGCGCTCGCCGCCACTCTGGCCGGCAGCATCATCATCACCCCAGCGCAGGCCGGCATCCCCGTCATCGACAGCGGCAACCTGGTGCAAAACGTAATGACGGCCGTCGAGTCGGTGGCGCAGACGCTCAAGCAAATCGAGCAGTACCAGACCCAATTGCAGCAGTACGAAAACATGCTGCAAAACACGATGGCCCCGGCGGCCTACATCTGGGATC
>JBAWHH010000747.1:0-8491 GCA_049593715.1 Rhodocyclaceae bacterium | reverse complement strand
AGATGCGAGAGTTCGATGCCGTCTGCCGCGAGGCGGTCGGCCAGGCCGAGAACCTTGGCCGTGGCTTCGGCAATCGGCGCAGGGTCGAGCAACTGGGAGCCGATGTGGCAAGAGATGCCTGCAATGCGCAGATTGGGCAACTCGGCGGCGCGCCGATAAAGTTGACGTGCCTCGTTGAACGCTACGCCGAACTTGTTGTGGCGCAGGCCCGTGGAGATGTAAGGGTGGGTTCTGGCGTCGACGTCCGGATTCACCCGCAGGGAAACGGGTGCCCTGGTACCGGCCTGTCCCGCAACGAAATTCAGGCGCTCCAGTTCGCTCGACGATTCCACGTTGAAGCAGCGAATCCCGGCGGCCAACGCTTGGCGCATCTCCGCTTCGCTCTTGCCGACACCGGCGAAGACGACTTTGCCGGGGTCCCCGCCAGCCGCAATGACTCGCGCTAACTCGCCGCCGGAAACGATGTCAAACCCCACTCCGAGACGGGCGAAGACGTTCAGGATCGCTAAGTTTGAATTGACTTTTACCGCATAACAGATGGAAGCATTTCGTCCGGCCAACGCGTCCACGTACTCGGCCAACGCGGAGCGAAGCGACTTCTGGGAATAGACGAAACATGGGGTACCGAACTCCTCCGCGATGCGGGCAAGGGAGACCCCTTCGACATGTAGTGCGCCGGCGCGGTACGAGAACGAAGTCACTTGGTCGTCCCGGGATGCGTTTCAATGCCACCGCTTTTGCTACCATCAGGCTTGATGGCGGCGTCACTGGGTGGATCTGAGGATATGGGGGCCGGATTTGGTGTCGGCGGCAGAAACAGAGGGCCTTTGGTGCCGCAAGCGGTGACGAGCACGCCGGCCAACAGTAAACAGAGTAAACGCATGAGGAATCGTACAAGGACTGGCAGGATGATCTGCAGGCCCGAAATCATAACGGAAAAGAAATATGGATGAACGCACCTTCAATGCGCTTGCGGACGCCACCCTAGATCAACTTGAGGCTGTGGTGGAGCATTGTGGCGCTGAAATCGACGTTGATGTTAAGCCGGGGGGTATCCTCGAGTTCGAGTTTCGCGATGGAAGCAAAGCCGTGATTAACCGCCACACGGCGGCACGGGAGATCTGGCTCGCTGCGCGCTCCGGCGGATTTCATTTCCGGCCCGATGGCGCACACTGGATTAGCGCTCGCGATGGCGAAGAGTTGTTTCGCGCCGTGTCGCGGGTAATCTCAGAGCAAGCTGGGTGTTGCGTTACCCTGGCCCCTCCGACATGACCGGGCGCAGAGGCTACCGTGGCAGCCCTGCTGTTCATATGCTGCTATCTGAATGAGCGTTCCTCCACCGGGGCTGGTGTTTGAGTAGTTTTAGGGGACGCCGATTTTCCGCTATCGATCAGTTGAGGAGCGGTCTTGGGTGATCTAGCCTCGGTGGCTTCTGTGTCTGGGTCGACCGGAGCCAGTTCGTTCAGCACTGCGCTGGCATTCTCGTCGAACGCGAAGTCTTTGGTGGGAGGCCGATTTGCGGCGGTGCTGGTGATGGTCACGGGCACGACGCCTTTCGGTACTTCCATCTGGGATTCCGGAACGCCATTTAATGCATTCTGCATGAACTTGATCCACATCGGTAGTGCCGCGGCGCCACCTGTCTCGCCATCCCCCAGTTTCTTTGGCTGATCGAAGCCTATCCACGCTATTCCCACTAGGCTTCGTTGGTAACCGCAGAACCACGCATCGACGTACTCGTTGGTTGTACCGGTTTTCCCCGCGAGGTCGCTACGCTTCAGCACGAGTGCACGGGTAGCCGTGCCGCGACGTACCACGTCGCGCATCATGCTGTCCATTAGATAGGCGTTGCGAGCATCAATTGCTCGAAGGCTCTCGTCGCCCGCCCGGTCCACGTGGGGCTCCGCTAACGTATTTCCCGCATCGTCACGAATTTCCTTGACGATGTATGGACGAACGCGGTAGCCGCCATTGGCGAATACCGAGTAGGCGGTAACCATCTGCCACGGGGTAACGGAACCGGCGCCTAAAGCCATGGTTAAATAGGGGGGGTGCTTCTCCGCATCGAACCCAAAGCGGGTGACGTAATCCTGCGCGAAACGCGTTCCGATCGATCGCAAAAGGCGTATTGAAACCATGTTCTTTGATTTCGCCAACGCCGTGCGCATGGATATTGGGCCATCGTAGCGTCCGTCATAGTTCTGTGGCTCCCAGGCTTGGCCGCCGGTTTCGCCCGAGGATACGCTAAGCGGCGAGTCCTCGATGACGCTTGAAGGGGAGAACCCCTTCTCCAGTGCTGCGGAATAGATGAAGGGCTTGAAGCTGGATCCGGGTTGGCGCCATGCTTGGGTGACGTGGTTGAATTGATTTCGGTTGAAATCGAAGCCTCCTACGAGCGCCCGGATGGCGCCGTCCTTGGGGTCTGCAGCTACGAATGCTGCCTCCACTTGTGGTAACTGGGCGATCTGGGCGCCGTTCTTGCCGTCCAGCACAACCCGGATGATCGCGCCCCGGCGGATGCGCCGGTTCGCTGGCGCTTTGTCTTCGATCATCTTGAGCGCCGGGCGCAGGCCTTCGCCGGTAATCCTGACCGTCTCGCCGCCTCGCACATAAGCGCGCACGGACTTTGAATCGACGCTGAGGACGAGCGCTGCTTGCAGATTGCCCGCGTCGGGGTACTCGGCCAGGACGTCTTCGAGGTTCTCCTCGTTTGTTGTATCGGCCGCGGCCAAGTTTACGTACGCCTCCGCACCGCGGAAACCATGGCGCCGGTCGTAGTCCATAACGTCGCGCCGAAGGGCTGCATAGGCTGCCTCCTGATCGTCACGAGTTATCGTCGTGAAGACACGCAGCCCGCGGCTGTAGGTGTCCTCTTTGAACTTCTCGAACGCAATTTGGCGGGCCATCTCTGCCACGTAGTCCGCATGGAGCGTAGGGCCGTTCTGGCCCTGGCGAAGCTGTGGTTTCTCGGCCTGAGCAGCCTGGTATTGGATGTCGGACAGGAAACCCAGTTCGCGCATGCGCCGCAATACATAGAGTTGCCGTTGCTCGGCGCGCCTCGGATTGGCGATCGGGTTGAAGGTTGAAGGCGCTTTCGGAAGCCCTGCGAGCATCGCCGCTTCGGCAGGGGTCAAGTCCTTTAAGGTCTTGCCGTAATAGGTTTGGGCAGCGGCAGCGAAACCATATGCGCGGTGCCCCAAAAAAATCTGATTTACGTAAAGCTGGAGGATCTCGTCTTTGGACAGGTTGCTTTCGATCTTGAACGCTAGCAGGACTTCATAGAACTTCCGGCTCAGGGTTTTCTCGCTTGACAGGAAAAAATTGCGCGCCACCTGCATGGTAATTGTTGATGCGCCCTGGCGCTTGCCACCAGCGGCGAGATTCGACCAAGCGGCGCGCAGGACTCCGAGGCTATCGACGCCACCATGCTGATAGAAGCGCTCATCTTCTGCCGCCAGGATCGCCTGTTTCATAACTTCGGGCACTTCCTGGATATGAACGAAGGCCCGGCGCTCTTCCCCAAACTCCCCGATCAGGTAGCCGTCCGCAGTGAAGATCCGTAGCGGAATCTTGGGCCGATAGTCCGTCAGGGACTCCAAGGATGGCAGGTTCGGGTAAGCAAGGACGACTAACAGTCCTGCCGATGCCAAAACAATGGCGAAGGCGCCGGCGAGGAAAAGGAATGAGTACAGTAGCTTGCGCAAGACGGCGGAAACGAGTGAGTTGGCCCGCATCGGGCTGCATCTGATTATAGGCCTCAGGCGCGACGAGACCAATTGAAACTAAAGCTATATGACCCTCAGGCTGTCGCCGTTGGTGCGCGCTAGGTGCGTGCATGAGGCGTAGAAAACGATAAGCAAAGGAGAATTCGTTGCCGCTCGATCTTTCTCTATTCCGTCCCAGTGTTCGCTCGCTGATAGGCGTAGATGTCTCTGCTTCATCGGTGAAGATGGTGGAACTGGCCGATTTCGGCCGAGGCGGCATACGCCTGGAACGGTACGCAATTGAAGCATTGCCTCGCGATGCCGTGGTTGACGGGAATATTGCAAGTCTGGACGCTGTTGCCGAGGCTTTGAAGCGCGGCTGGAAACGCATGCAGACGGCAACGAGGCATGTCGCGATGGCGTTGCCCTCAGCCGCCGTGATTACCAAGAAGATCATTGTTCCCGCAGGTCAGCGCGAGCAGGAACTGGAGGTCCAGGTGGAGTCAGAGGCCAACCAGTACATTCCTTTCGCTCTCGACGAGGTCAACCTCGATTTTCAGGTAGTGGGACCCGCCCCGAGCAGCCCCGATGAGGTCGAGGTGCTGATTGCTGCGTCGCGCAAGGAAAAGGTTGAGGATCGAGTGGCTGTCGCGGAGGCAGCCGGTTTGCGGCCGCTAGTCATGGATGTCGAAACATTTGCTGCCCAGGCGGCATTCGAAATGGTCATCCGACAGTTGCCCCATGAGGGGAAGAACCAGATCGTGGCGTTGGTTGACGTGGGGGCCAACGTGATGAATGTGACCGTGTTCCGAAACGAGCAGCAGGTTTATGTGCGGGAGCAGGTCTTCGGCGGAAACCTGCTCACTCAGGAAATCATGCGTCAGTATGGGATGAATCCCGAGGACGCGGAGGTCGCGAAGCGCGGCGGCGGCCTGCCGGAAAACTACGACAACGAGATCCTTCGCCCCTTCCTAGACAATCTTGCTCTAGAGGTCTCACGCGCCCTCCAGTTCTTCTTCACATCGACGCAATACAACCAGGTTGACGCCATCGTGCTTGCCGGCGGGTGCGCAGTGACTCCTGGAATCGACGACGTGGTTGCAGGCAGAACACAGGTGACCACGATGATCGCAAATCCTTTCGTCGAGATGTCGCTATCGCCCCGCGTGAAACCAAAGAATCTGGCCTCTGATGCCCCTGCCCTCATGATTGCGTGCGGACTCGCTATGCGGAGGTTCGACAAGTGATACGCATAAACCTACTTCCTCACCGAGAAGAAAAGCGCAAGACCCGGCGCCAGCAGTTCTTTGCGTTAGCTGGTCTCCTTGTTGTACTGGGAGGAGTCGTGGTGTTCCTCGTCCACGGAATCATTGGGGGCTACATCGGACGGCAAGAGGCGAAGAACGCGTTCCTGAAGAAGGAAATCGTTAGCCTCGACAAGGAGATCGACGAAATTAAGCGCCTGAAGGAACAAACGGACTCGCTTCTGTCCCGCAAGCAAGTCATTGAGACTCTGCAGGCGAATCGCGCCGAAACGGTTCATCTGTTCAACGAATTGGTACGCCAAACGCCTGAGGGCGTATACCTAAAATCGCTGAAGCAGACCGGCCTGAAGATTAATTTGGCAGGCAATGCGCAGTCGAATGCGCGCGTTTCGACCCTGATGCGCAATCTCGAAGAATCGCCGGTCCTCGATCAACCCACACTAGTCGAAATCAAATCGGCGCTGGTGAATAACCGCCGAGTGAGCGATTTCGTCATCGAAGTGCCTATTACCCGTGCCCAAGCGACCAGCACCTCTTCGCCAGCAAAAGGTCAGACTCCAGCCGCGGCGGCGAATGCCCAACCGGGAGTTAAGAAATGAAGAAACCACGGGTACCTGCGGTTCCATCATTTGACGTTCAGACATTCGTCAATGATTTTAAAGGTCTTGACCCAAAAGACGTCGGTGTTTGGCCGCTCGGTCCGCGCGTCACAATTCAAATCGTCGTGTTCATCCTCATTCTCGTTGCCGGTTGGTGGTTCGACTGGCGCCATCAGATTGAGGAATATGAAAGCAAGCAACAGGAAGAAATCAAGCTCAAAGATGAGTGGCTAGACAAGAAGAAGCAGGCTGTCAACCTCGATGAATACCGCAAGCAGCTTGCAGAAATTGATCGATCCTTCGGTGCCCTGTTGCGGCAGCTTCCAAACAAAGCAGAAATGGAATCTCTGCTGGTGGACATCAATCAGGCTGGATTGGGCCGAGGTCTGCAATTCGATCTGTTTAAGCCGGGCGCAGAGACGACCAAAGACTTCTATGCCGAACTGCCGATAACGATAAAA
This sequence comes from Rhodocyclaceae bacterium, assembly GCA_049593715.1. Lineage (GTDB taxonomy): Bacteria > Pseudomonadota > Gammaproteobacteria > Burkholderiales > Rhodocyclaceae > JBAWHH01. Next base: position 2,462 of record JBAWHH010000747.1, on the reverse strand, counting down.
GTTCTTGGAACGTATCACGACTTGGGTGCATTTGCCGGGGATGTCGCAAAGATGCCACGCATCGTTACGCTCAATGATCTCAATGTTGCAGTAGGCAAGGATTCAGGGCTGGTCATGGATGCCGTTGCCAAGACCTATCGCTACTTAGATGAAGAAGAGCTCGCTAAACAGAAACGTGAAAAGGCGGCCAAAGCAAATGCCAAAGGTAAGTGATCATGCATACTGAAGACGGTCCAAATAGAAGCATGAGCCGTGCGGCACGGTGTGGCATAGCCTTGGCGCTTGCGTTCTCCATGGCTGGCTGTGGCGTTGGGGAACACGAGGATTTGAGGGAGTGGATGAAGTCGTCCACCAAGGATTTGCGCGGAAAGGTTCCGCCGCTTCCAGAAATCAAACCCTTTCCTGTTGTTGCTTACGAAGCGGCGGAACTGACTGATCCATTTAGCCCTAAGAAACTGGAGCCGAATAAGCAGCAGAAAACTGGGACCGGTGCTCAGCCGGATATGAATCGACAGCGGGAACCGCTTGAAGCTTACCCTCTTGAGTCATTGAAGATGGTCGGTATATTGATGCAGAGGAAGAAGTTCCATGCCCTGGTTCAGGCCGACAAGACATTGCATCAAGTCAGAGTCGGCAACTACATAGGCCAAAATTTTGGCGTGATTACCAAGGTTGCCGAAGCAGAAGTGACGCTCAAGGAATTGGTGCAGGACGCTTCAGGTGACTGGACCGAACGGACGAGCACCCTGCAACTGCAGGAAAAAGGGACCGGAAAATGAAGAATGGAACCAAATTGATTTGTGTCTTGTTGGCCTGGACCCTTTTGGTCGGATGGCCGGCTGCTGCGAACAGCGCCGCTGAAACGACTGCTCAAACAGCAGTCAATTCGATCGACAATCTACAGGTCAGCCAACAGAGCGGCAGCGTGATGGTGAAGATCACGCTGAAACAGCCTCTCGCCAATCCGCCGGGTAGTTTCAGCATTTCGAATCCAGCGCGCATCGCCCTGGATTTTCCCGGGACGGTGAATGGGCTTGGACGTACCGCCCAGACCTACAACGAGGGAGACCTGCGGAGCGTCAATATTGTTCAGGCAGGGGAAAGGACGCGCGTTGTGCTGAACCTGAGCAAATTGGGCGCATTCGATACGCGACTGGAAGGCAACGCGCTCCTGATCACGCTTCTTCCACGGGAGGCCAATCCGAGCAAAATCGGAAGTCCTCTGGTTTCCCATTTTGCCGATTCAAACGCAAATGCTGCAGGCCACAACATACGAAATATCAATTTTCGCCGCGGCAAAGATGGAGAGGCTCGTATTGTCGTCGATCTCTCCGATAACACCACTGGGATTGATATCAGGCAACAGGGCGGAAACCTGATCGTCGACTTTCTGAAAACTTCGATTGCCAGCAATCTGGCCCGTAAACTCGATGTGACAGATTTTTCCACTCCCGTGACGAGTGTTTCAGCCTTGAAGCAGGGTGACAACGTCCGCATGGTCGTTACGCCCAAAGGCCTATGGGAGCACAACGCTTACCAAAGCGACAATCAGTTTGTGCTCGAAGTCAAGCGAGTAATTGAAGATCCGAACAAATTGGTTCAGGGGTCTCGCGGACGCTATCAAGGCGAGAAATTGTCCCTCAATTTCCAGAATATCGATGTACGGGCCGTACTGCAGGTAATCGCTGACTTCACCAATTTTAACATTATAACGAGCGATACGGTCAGCGGCTCACTGACTCTACGGCTGAAGGATGTTCCCTGGGATCAGGCGTTGGACATCGTTTTGCAGGCCAAAGGCCTCGATATGCGCAAGAACGGCAATGTGATATGGATTGCGCCGAGAGATGAAATTGCAACGCGAGAGAAGATTCAGTTGGAGTCAAGGCAGCAGATTGGCGACTTGGAACCACTGCAAACAGAGAGTTTCCAGCTAAATTACCACAAGGCGAAGTCCGTGTTTGATTTTCTGAAGAACAAGGATCAGACGGTACTTTCTAAGCGGGGAACCGTTATCTCTGACGAGCGTACCAACAAGGTTTTCGTTACTGATGTACCTTCGAGATTGGAAGATCTGCGGAAACTTGTTGCAGAGATCGATGTTCCTGTTCGTCAAGTTCTAATCGAAGCTCGAATCGTGGAAGCAGAGGACACATTCGCTCGGACACTGGGCGCACGCTTCGGGATTACGGGGTCGACTGGTGGGCCTTCCGCGAATAGTACGGGGCGTAAGCTGACATTTAGCGGAAATGTGGTTGATAGTGGCTACATGACTGGGCAAATTGCAACCAAATCCGATTTCTTGAAGGACGCGCTGAGCAGTAATCTGCGCGCCGCGAGTATTAATGGCGCGCAGGCTGGCCAATTCGGATTCTCTCTTTTCAATACGGCGGCCACACGAGTCCTCAACCTCGAGATTTCAGCGTTGGAAGCTGACGGCGTTGGTAAAGTCATCGCAAGCC
>JBAWHH010000746.1:0-2095 GCA_049593715.1 Rhodocyclaceae bacterium | reverse complement strand
TGGACATCAAGATCCAGGGCATCACCAAGGAAATCATGCAGGTAGCGCTTTCCCAGGCGAAAGAAGGCCGCATGCACATCCTGGGCATCATGAAGGATTCCCTGTCTTCCCATCGCGGCGAAGTCTCCACCTACGCCCCGCGCCTGCTCACCATGAAGATCAATCCGGAGAAGATCCGCGACGTGATCGGCAAGGGCGGCGCCGTGATTCGCGCGCTCACGGAAGAGACGGGCACGGTGATCGACATCGAAGACGACGGCACCGTCACCATCGCGTCGGTGAGCGCCGATGCCGCCGACGTGGCGAAGAAGCGCATCGAAGCCATCACCGCCGAAGTGGAAGTCGGCAAGGTTTACGAAGGCACCGTGCTGCGCCTGCTGGATTTCGGCGCCATCGTCAGCATCCTGCCTGGCAAGGATGGCCTGCTGCACATTTCCCAGATCGCCAACGAGCGCGTTAACAGCGTGTCGGACTATCTGAAAGAAGGCCAGTTGGTCAAAGTCAAGGTACTCGAAGCCGACGAGAAAGGTCGCGTGCGCCTGAGCATGAAGGCGATCGCCGAACCGAAGCCGGAAAACCCGCCGGCTTGAGGTAGCGCAACAGCCCCCGCTTTCGGGGGCTCGCCCGTGCCGCCACAAACCCCCTTGGCCCGAGACGGGCCAAGGGGGTTTGTTTTTGTAGCGGGGCTGCCGAGAAAGACGAGCCTTGCGAACGCGGCCCCGGTGGCTACGCCGGCTCGAACACCGCCATCGACTCCACATGGGAAGTGTGGGGAAACATATTGGCGATGCCCGCCCCCACCAGCCGGTAGGCCTTCTCGTTCACAAGTACGGCTGCGTCGCGTGCCAGAGTCGCCGGATTGCACGAAACATAGACGATTCGGCGCAGCCCGCCGCCGACGGGCAAAGCCTTCACCACCTCGACCGCCCCTTCCCGCGGCGGGTCTATCAGCATCCGGTCCAGCGGCCCGAGCCGGGCAAGCGCGGCTTCGTCGAACTTGAACAGGTTGGCCGTTTCAAAGCGGACCTGGTCTTCCAACCCATTCAGAGCCGCATTTTCCTGCGCCCGCTGCACCAAGGTTTGGCTACCCTCGATGCCAATCACCTGCGCGCCGCTACGCGCGATGGGCAAGGTGAAATTCCCCAAGCCACAAAACAGGTCCGCGACCCGATCCCCCGGCTGCGGAGCGAGGAGCGCCAAGGCCCGGCGCACCAGCATCCGGTTCATGGCGTGGTTCACCTGGGTGAAATCCGTTGGGCGGAAGCGGATGTCGACATCGAATTCCGGAATCCGATAGGTCAGCGGCGGACCGTCCAGTGGATGGAAGAGGTAGGCGGAATCCGGACCGGCCGGCTGCAGCCAGAACTGGACACCCTGCGCGTCGGCAAAGCGCCGCAAGCGCGCCTCGTCTTCCGCCGTCAAGGGCTCCAGGTGGCGCAATACGAGGGCGATCACGGCGTCGCCCACCGACACCTCGATCTGCGGCAGCCGGTCCGGCGTCGACATGCCGCCGAGAAGTTCCCGCAACGGCAGCAACAGGTCCGAAATCGATCTGGGCAGGATCTCGCACCGGTCCATGAGTGCGACGTAGCTGCTCTTGCGCTCGTGGAAACCCACCAACATGCCGCCCTTCTTGGGGACGAGACGCGCTGTCAGCCGCGCGCGATGGCGATAGCCCCACGCCGGCCCGGCGATGGGGGGCAGAATCGTTTCGGGACGCAAGCGGGCGATGTGCGCAAAGGCATCCTCCAGCACCCGCTGTTTGGCTGCTACCTGCGCCGGCGCGTCGAAATGCTGCATGCTGCATCCGCCGCAGACGCCGAAATGGGGGCAGCGTGGTGTAACGCGCCACGAACTCGGCTCGATCACCCGGTTCATGGTCGCCAGTTCATAACTCGGCTTGCGGCGATAGCTGGAAAACTCGACCGTTTCGCCGGGCAAGGCGCCGTCCACAAAAATGGCTTTGCCTTCGACGTGGGCAACGCCGCGCCCTTCGTGGTCCAGGGATTCGATTGCAGCGACAGGCATGGATCTGGAGCGGGAAAAAAGGGGCCGATTGTAATCCAGCCGCCCTCCGGCAACAGCGGAGAATCGG
>JBAWHH010000745.1:0-5574 GCA_049593715.1 Rhodocyclaceae bacterium | reverse complement strand
GCGTATCCGCTATGCCCTTGCGCCTTGCCCGCTGGGACTGGTCATCGTCGCCGCCACCGAGCGGGGCGTATGTGCCATCGAGTTCGGCGATGAGGCGGATGTGCTCGTCGGCGGGCTGCTCGCCCGGTTCCGGAAGGCCCTGCTCGCTGCGGCCGACGACACGTTCGCCGCCTGGATCGACGCCGTGCTGCAGCATCTCAAGCACCCGCAGGGGCTGATGGATCTGCCGCTGGATGTCCGGGGAACGGTTTTTCAGTGGCGCGTCTGGCGTGCCTTGCAGGCCATTCCCGCCGGGCAGACGGCGACCTACGCGGAAATCGCGCGCCGCATCGGCCAGCCCGGCGCCCACCGTGCCGTCGCCCGCGCCTGCGCCAGCAACCCGGTCGCGGTGGTCATTCCCTGCCATCGCGCAGTGGGCAGCGATGGCCGCTTGACGGGGTACCGCTGGGGTATCGAGCGCAAAGCCGCCCTGTTGCGGCGGGAGAGCGAGTCGTGAATCTCCCCCACCAAGGCGAAAATCCGACGCTTGGGTGCCGGGTGGAACTGCCCCCCGGCTTTCGTGCCGCCGATGTCCTGGCACTCCACCGCCGCGATCCGCTGGCCGTGGCGGAGCGGGTCGAAGCGCTTGCCCTGCATAAGGGCTTGCGCTGGGGAGGCAGCCCGGGGTGCCTGTCCATTCGTTTCCAGGCGGGGCATGCTGACGCGGAACTTGCCCTCGACGGTACGCCGGGCGCTGTCGCGGAGACGCTGAAAACCCTGGTGCGGCGCATGCTCGGCCTGACCCAGAACGTCGACGCGTTCGAAGCGACCCATCGCGCCCACCCCGCGCTCGGGTCGCTGATTGCCCGCCAGTCCGGACTGCGGGTACCGCTCGCCGCTTCGCCTTTTGAAGCCCTGACCTGGGCGGTGACCGGGCAGCAGATCAGCGTACAGGCGGCGGTGGCGGTGCGCCGCAAGCTGATTCTGCTGGCGGGCGGCACCCATTCCAGCGGCCTCGCCTGTTACCCCGACGCTGGCCGCATCGCCGCCTTGCAGGAACCGGACCTGCGCGGGGCGGGGTTTTCCCAGACCAAGGCGCGCACGCTGCTTACCCTGAGCCGCAAAGTGGTTGATGGCGACCTGCCCCTGGACGATTGGCTCGCCGCGCCTCCCGTGGACGAAATCCGCACGCGCCTGCTGGCGCTGAAAGGCATTGGGCCGTGGACCGTGGATTACGCGCTGCTGCGCGGTTTCGGCTGGCTGGACGGGTCGCTGCACGGCGATGCGGCGGTACGCCGGGGCCTGCAATTGCTCCTCGGTATCGAGGAAAAAGTCAGCGCGAAATGGGCGGAGGATTGGCTCGCCGGTTTCTCACCCTGGCGGGCGCTGGTGGGTGCCCATCTCTGGGCGCTGAAAGCTGCTCAACCCTGATGTGTCTCGTTCGGTCAGGGTCTTCGAAAGCCGCTATTCGCGTTCCTTCAGCCAGCGGGCAATGGTGCTGCCCATCAGGCGCATATCCACCGGTTTGGGAAGGTAGTCGTTCATCCCCGCTTCCATCGCCTCTTCCCGGTCGCCCTTCATGGCGTTGGCCGTCATGGCAATGATCGGGATGTCGGCATTCAGCACTCCGCCATCGGCGCTGCGAATCCGCCGGGTGGCTTCGTACCCGTCCATTTCCGGCATCTGGCAGTCCATCAGCACCAAGTCGTAGGGAATGCGGGACAAGGCTTCGAGGGCTTCCCGTCCATCCCCCACCGCATCCGCGGGGTAGCCGAGGCGTTGCAGCATCGCCAGGCCGACGCGCTGGTTGACCGGGTTGTCCTCCACAAGAAGGATGCGGTGTTTGGCATCGCCGCCGTCGCCATGCTGTCTGTCGGCGTCACCTGCCGGGATGCGGGTGACAGGTTCCGCGCCGGCCGCGCTTGGGCCGACCTGCGCGGATTCCTCGATCTCTGATCGGCGAAACGGCAGCTCGCACCAGAAGGTGCTGCCCACGTTTTCTTCGCTGTCGACGCCGACTTCCCCGCCCAGCAGTGCCGCGAGCCCTTTGCAGATGGACAGCCCCAGCCCCGTGCCGCCGAAGCGCCGCGTGGTGGAGGCGTCGACCTGGCTGAATACGGAGAAAAGCCCGGGCAGCTTGGCCCGGGGGATGCCGATGCCGGTATCCCGTACCTCGAACCGCAGCCGCGATTCGGCGTCATGCTCCCCGGTGAACTTGACCGAAACGGCCACCTCTCCCCGCGCGGTGAATTTGATCGCGTTGGAGATCAGGTTGGTGAGAATCTGCCGCAGCCGCGCTGGATCGCCGACCACCCGGCTTGGTACGCCCGGCCCGATGTCGCAACGCAGCGCCAGTTCTTTCTCCTCGGCGCGGTGCGCCAGCAGATCAACTGTCTCCTGCACGGCGGTGCGGGGATCGAAATCCAGCATTTCCAGTTCCAGCTTGCCGGCCTCGACTTTGGAGAAATCCAGGATGTCGTTGATGAGGGAGAGAAGGGACTCCGCACTCTTCATCGCCATCTGCGCGAACTCCCGTTGCCGCGCGTCCAGCGGCGTGCCGAGCAGGAGATGGGTCATGCCGATCACGCCGTTCATCGGCGTGCGGATCTCGTGGCTCATGTTGGCGAGAAATTCGCTCTTCGCGCGGCTTGCCTCCTCGGCGTGGCGTTGCGCTTCGACGATCAGTTGGGAGGCGAGGTCGCTGGCGACAGCACGGGTGAACAATTCGGCAATCTGGTCGAGTACGTCGATCAGCGCCGAATCTGCGCTGGTTTCGCCTGTGCCGAGAAACAGCATGCCCAGCCGCAGGTCGCCGTACTTCAGGGCCAGCATGTGGCCGGGGTGCTGGGCATTTGCCACTTCACATCGCGTGTCCTGCTCATCTGCCCGGGGAACGGCGGCGGCCGACGATCCGCTGTCGCGCAGTGCACGCCTGCACGGGCAATCGGCTCCGGTGACGCAGGCGCAGAGTTCCGGCACCTTGCCTCGGGCGTGCAGCAGGGTGAAAGTGTCCTTGGCCTGGTCGAACAGGAACAAGCTCGCTTGAACGGTTTCCCCCAGACCTGGCAGGGCAAACACGGCTTCGAAAGCCCGGTCGACGCGCTCCTTCAGTGGCTGGTCGAATTCGTTCAGGATTCGCGCCACGGCAAACTTGACTTCCCCTGCGTCTTTCGCGAACTGCAACTGCTGTTGGCGCAATTTTTCCGCGCCTATTTCTTTGCCGACGCCGCGGTAGCCGCGGAACACGCCCTCTGCATCGAAGACCGGCGTGCCGCTGATGCGTATCCAGATGTACGGCCCGGCCAAGGTCCGCATCGGGTATTCGAAGTCCCGGAATGGCCGCCGTGCCGCCAGATCGTCCAGGTGCTGGCGCCAATCCGCGGAAGGAATGATCGGTGGGAAGGCGATGTCGGAACGCCGCAGCCCGATCAACGCCCGCGAGTCCACGCCGAGAACCCTGTCCGTGTTGTCCGAGAAGAACGAAAAGCGCAGTTCCTCGTCCATTTCCCAGAACCAGTCGGACGCGGCGGTAGTGAAGTCTCTGAATCGCTGTTCGCTGGCCTGCAACTCGCTATTTGCCTTGTCCAGGGCGCGGATGGGAATGCGCCGCAGCGGAAGATAGATGGCCAGGCCGAGGGTTGCGCAGATCAGCAGTAGCCAACCGCTTTCCCACAGCAGAGGGCGCAGGGACGCGCGCAGTGAAACCGACCCAGCCAGAACGCCGAACTCGTAAATGGGGGCAGACCGCACGATGAATGGTGGAAGTGCCGGGGCCGGCAGCGTGGCGATCTCGCTACCTTTGTCGTCTTCGATCCTTACCGCGAATTGGGCTGTCGACCGGGCAAGGTCCTCGATGGCGCCCGTGAGGCGTTCTGCGGTGAAGCGCCAGAGCGTGGGATTGCGGGCGGCTGCCCGAGAGACGAGGATGGCCTCGGCTTTCGCGGTCGTCTCCAGGCGCTCCGCCAGACCTTCCTGTCCGATGAGGAAATAGGCCACCGGCGGAACGAAACACACCAATAGCCCTATGCCGGCGGCGAGCGCCGTCAGCAGGCGGACTATCTGCTGGCGCGGTCGGGCGGCCACTTCGATACGGGCAATAAGCCGGCCTCGACGAGAAACCGTCGCGCTTTGTCGCCGTGAAGGAAGGCGAGGAATCTCTCCGTCTGGGGTGATGGTTTGGCGCCAACGATCAGATAAAGGGATTTGAGGGCAGGGTACTTGCTGCTCTCGAGGTTCTTTGCGCTCGGCGTTACGCCGTCCAGGGACAGCAATTTGATGGGGCGGCCGTCCAGCCGGGCCATGCCCAGTGTCACCGGGCCCAGCGAACCGGGTATTTTCACGACGAGGTCCATGGTTTCCAGGTCGTTGTCGGCGGTGGGCAACCCGGTCCGCTCGTACGACGCATCCACTGCAGCCGACATCTCCGGGGAAAGTTTGCGCAGGGCGGCCGTATCGCTTTCCTCTCTGGAGCGCAGGATCAGACGGATGGGACTACCGTCGCGCCACTGGGTGGTCCGTCCGGCATAGATGTCGGCCAACTCCTTGCGTGAGAGATCCGCTGCCGCCGATCCGCTGGAGGCCATTGCCAAAGGCGTGCGTGCAAACTCGATTGCAGCGCCGAGGCCCGGCATCGGCGCTTCTTCCGCCTTCAGCGGACGCCCGCTCACCGCGAGGTCCAGCCGGCCGGCCGCCAGGGCACGAATGCCCCCGCCGCTGCTCAGCGGCGGCATCGCCACCTCGATCTCGGCATCGGGTTGGGCGCGGCGATATTCTTGCGCCAGCCGCTGCATCACCACGCTGCCGGCACCGGTGCCGCCGATGCGAACCGTCTCGGCGCCACAGGCCGGCAGCGATAGCCCCAGCCAGACAAGTGCGCCAAGTGGCCACCCCAGCCTTGCCAGGGTCACGCCCAGACGAGTTGCCGTTTGTTTCATCTTGTGGGGTCTGTCCTGGTCGATTGCCTGTGCCTTGGCGGAAGTCATCGGTGCCCGCAGGCGTGGAAAAACGGGGAATGCGGCGCCAGCGAGTTGGCGGTCGATCAATGTTGCCGCTGGTTATCGTCTGGCCCCGGCATCGACTTGAGTACGGGCCGCGGCGCCCTATCTCCCGGCCCTACACCCCGCCCATGGCTGCTGAAACTGCTCGGCGGTTCCGTGCAACGCGTCCGCGGCCGAATCGTCAGTCCATCTTGTTCAGCGCTGCCTCCAGCGAAGCCACGGTACGCCCGACATCGCGCAGCTTGTCCAGCCCGAACAGGCCGATGCGGAAACTGCGGAAATCCGCCGGTTCATCGCACTGCAAGGGGACGCCGGCTGCAATCTGCAGGCCCTGGGCGAGAAAGCGCCGGCCGGCCTGCATGTCCGCATCGTCAGTGTACGAGACCACGACACTGGGGGCCTGGAAACCCTCGGCGGCGACGCTGGCGAAACCGCGCTTCACGAGCAGCCCACGTACCTGATCTCCCAGCGCCTGCTGCGCCGCGCTGACTTTATCGAAACCTTCCCGTTCCGTTTCTGCCATGACGTCGCGGCAGCGGGCGAGGGCGTCGGTGGGCATGGTGGCATGGTAAGCGTGGCCGCCGCCTTCGTAGGTTTC
>JBAWHH010000744.1:0-1538 GCA_049593715.1 Rhodocyclaceae bacterium | reverse complement strand
TGGTCACCAGGGTGACGTCCTCGCGCGCCGCGACCAGCTTGACGCCCTTCGGCAGCACCACGTCCGACAGATGCAGCGAGGTGCCGATGTCGAGCGTGCCGATGTCGGCTTCGATGAACTGCGGAATGCTGTCGGCCTCGGCTTCCAGGTCCACGGTGTGGGTGACGATGTTGACGGTGCCGCCGCGCTTCACGCCCGGGGCGGTTTCGGAATTCTTCAGGTGCAGCGGCACGCTGACGCGGATGGTCGCGCCTTCGCCGAGCCGCAGGAAGTCGACATGGACCGGGAAGTCGCGCACCGGATCGAGGTGGAAGTCGCGCGGGATCACCCGATGCTTGGTGCCGTCGAGGTCGAGATCGACGACGGTGGTGAGGAAGCGGCCGGCGAGAATGCGCAGGCGCAATTCACGGTCTTCCAGCGAGATCGTCACCGGGGGCTTGTTGTCACCATAGATCACAGCCGGTACCCGGCCGGCGCGACGCTCTGCCCGTGCGGCCCCCTTGCCGACTGACGGACGTGCGGTCGCCTTCAATTCCTTGACGGTCGCCATCGTTTAAGTCCTTGTTTACACGAGGCGTTCCAAGGCGCACCGGATCGGGTGACGCGATCGAAAGGCCTCTCGGTTGCAAAAGTTAAGGGCCGCAAAGCGGCCCGTTTCCACGGCGCAGCAAGCCTCCAGGGGTGCGGGGGCTGCACACGTGCCCGGCTTTTAGCGCCAAAGCGCCGAAATGACAAGGAAAGAGGGGGCGTTTCTCCCTGCCCCTGGTGGGGCGGGGGGGCCCGGGCGAACTGCGCGCGACGCATGCGATGGGGCGGGCGCTCCATCATCCTGAGCCGTCATCCCTCGCGCAAGCGGGGACCTGGTATTCCAGAGCGCCAGCGATCAGCGACGGCGCTGACACAACTGCCGCTCTGGGGTACTGGGCCGCCCGATCAAGTCGGGCGGTGACGGTGGTGGATGAGGCGAGCGTACTGCTTCACCTTGCCGTCATTTCCAATGCAATTATCAAACAGCCTTCGCGATCTGCGTAGTAACACGCGCAATTTCCCGTTCCCGCGGCGCGTGGCGCCCGGGTTTTGGGGTGAACGTTCCGCCCTCTTCGATAACGCGGGCGTGCGGAACGCCGGGTGCCGATGCACCCGCGGCCTCGTGTGCATTGAAAACAAAGCACACGAGTGTAGTCACCACGGTCACACCGGAAACGCCCGGCGTTCCGCACGCAGTGGTTTTAACGGCTTATGTCGTGCTCTCCCCGGCGCCCGCTCGCTTTTGGCCGCCGTCGCGTCCTCCTGAGGATGTGTCCGACCTCGGTCGAGGCCGGCTCTCCGGAGGGCTTGATGCCACGCCCGCGGCATCAGGACCACACGCCTTCACCGTCGGCGGGCAGCGTGGTCGCCAGCGGTTCCGAAAGTCTCTCACGGACCCTTTGTGGGGCGTCCGCCCTGAGACGATCTTTCCCGCCTGACGCTGCCTGCGTCCACCGCATCCCGCCCCGCGGTCGTGACGATCGCGAACGCCCCTCGCATCGGGGCGGGAC
>JBAWHH010000743.1:0-6544 GCA_049593715.1 Rhodocyclaceae bacterium | reverse complement strand
GGCTTGCGCCAGGTGGTGCCGAGATGGCCGGCAAGATAGGAGCCGAAAATGTTGAACAGGCCGATCAGCGCCAGCGCCGTCGCCCCCACCCGCCCCGGCAGTCCCGCATCCCGCAGATAAACCGGCCGGGGGATGGCGGTGAAAATCACCTGGAAACCGCAGACGAAAAAGCCGAAGGACAGCAGCCAGAAATCGCGCTCCCGAAAGGCCTCCACCACCGCCGAGCGGGCAGTCGCACTGGCGCCATGGACGTAGCCTTCGTGCCGCTGCTCCACCATCCCGATGGCCAGCGGCAGCATGAGAAGGGTGGTGCCCCCCAGCGCCAGCAGCGCCCCCTGCCAGCCGATGGCCGAGATGAGGTACTCCGACACCGGGAGCAAGGCGAACTGGCCGAAGCTGCCCGCCGCGCCCGAAATCCCCAGGGCGAGGGAGCGTTTTTCCGGCGGATAAGCGCGGCCGAGCACGCCCGAAACGACACTGAACGTGCAGCAGGACAAGGCGCAACCAATGAGCACGCCGGTGCCGAGGCTGAGCATGAGCGGGGTCGTCGCATGGGCCATGACGTAGAAACCCGCGGCGTAGAGCATAGCGCCGGCCAACAGCGTCTTGCCCGCGCCCCAGCGGTCGGCGAAGGCCCCGACGAAAGGCTGCGTGATTCCCCAAACCAGGTTCTGCAGCGCGAGGGCAAAAGCGAACGCTTCCCGCCCCCAGCCCAGATCCATGCTCATGGGCCGCAGGAAAAGACCGAAGCCGTGGCGCACACCCATCGCCACCGTCAGGATGATGCTGCCGCATACCAGCACCAGGACCGGCGTTCTCCAGTTCGTGTTCGTGGTCTTCTCCTTTTGGGGTGCCGGAACGGCCTACGAACCTGGGCAACCAAAAAAACGGCCGCGTGACGCGCCGCCCTGACACGGCGGCCCAATTGACGCCGTTCTGCTTTTCCCGGACTCTACCGTAGCCCTCTCCCCAACCTCAACCCTGACCCGGCCATGGACTCGTGGTTCCCGCTCGCAATTACGTCGCCGTATCTGAGCGATATCCTTTGTCTCGCCGGCAGCATCGCCCTTCTGGTCCTCTACCACCTATATCTCGCCTGGCGCCTGCGCCGCGACCCGCACTACACGGTTCAGGCGGTGCATGCCGAAGCACGCGCCGCCTGGGTGGAGAGTGTGATGGCGAAGGGACGCGACATCCTTGCCGTCCAGACGCTGCGCAACTCCACCATGGCGGCCACGTTCTTCGCTTCCACCGCGGTGCTGCTGATCATCGGCGTGCTCAGCCTCAGCGGCCAATCGAGCGCCCTGGGCACGAACTGGCACGCCCTTAACCTTTTCGGCGCCACCGACTCCGCGCTATGGCTGGTGAAACTGCTGTGCCTGATCGTCGACCTCTGCGTCGCGTTCTTCAGCTTCGCCCTGGCGGTGCGCAAATACAACCACGTCGGCTACCTCATCAACCTACCCAGCGGGTTCGATCATCCGGTGGTCACGCCGCGCTACGTCGCCGCCTACCTCAACCGCGCCGGGCGCACCTACACCCTGGGCATGCGCGCCTACTACTTCCTTCTGCCCCTGGTGTTCTGGCTGTTCGGGCCGCATCTCATGCTCGGCGCCGCGGTCGTACTGGTATTTGCCCTATATCGGTTGGACCGGTCGACGGAGGAGTAAACCGGGCTGGCCCACCGGCGAAGGATAGACAATGAAGCCATGTATTCCAAACACCAAGCGACCCAAACCTGTGATCCTCGGCGGTTGTTCTTCAACGGCAGCGTTTTGTGCGGAGCCGACAGATGAGACGGGCTGCTCGCAGGCGTTCATCAACTCATTCGCATCGCTCGGCTTGAGGGGTCGCGTCACACCTTTCAAGTGCAAGTGGTGAATCAGGGTGGCAAGGCCGCGCTCAAAACTTCCATCGAGCGTCATCAGTTGGCCGAGCGGAAGAAGCCATACTCGCCTTGGTACGGCCAGGAGGAGCCCCGGGGACCATCGCAATCATGGCGTTTCGTTGATCCGCCAAGGGGATAGCAGAGGTAACTTGTCGTTACCGCGCCGGTGATGCAGGCTGGGCCACTTCCCGGCTGCCCACTTTGTACCCTCGGGAACCAACGGATAAGCGAATTCGGTAACATTTCGGAATGAGGGTGAAGAAGGCGTCCTAAAGCAGGCAACGGGACACGTCTCGCCGATTCCTCCCGATAGGCCTGCCCACTGGCGCGCTCCGCGTTCTTGGCCCCTTGACCCAGCAACGATGATTGGAGGGCCGTAACCCACGTCTGCGCTGCTTGCCCGCCTGCCGTGGTGCCGAAAACAATCCGAATCGATCAAGAAAAGGGGGAGGAAGACCATGAAACGCCTTGCTGCCGGCCATGCGCTTGCGATCGTTGCGCTGCTGGCGATACCGGCCGTAGCAGCGGAACCCGCCTGGGTCACCGCAAGCAACGCCAACACTAAACTCGTTCTGGCGGTCCAGGGCCGATTCAATCCGGAGCAGACCTCGGCGCTGGGGATGCCCGAATACGACGGGCTGGTGAGCGATGTCGCGCCCGGGCGGGACGAGCGCTTCATCGCGGCATACGAAGCGCTCCAGTCCAGGCTGAAGAAACAACTTGCCGCTGAGAAAGACGCCAATGTCCAACAGGATATCGAGATCCTGCTGGGGTCGGTGGAGCGGGAGATCACCGGCACCCGCCTCGAGAAAAAGTATTACCGGACCTGGGTCGATGTGCCCAAGGCGATCTTCCAAGGCGTGCAGGGCCTTCTGAACGAACAGGTCGCGCCGCAGCGCCGCGCCAAGGCGGCGGAGTTGCTGCGGCGCTATGTGGGACAATACCCGGGAACGCGCCCCACGACCGAGCTTGTCAAGGCGAGTTTTCGGCAGAGCGGGGGCAACGGACGGCAGGGTCCCTTCCGCACCAAAGTCGAGGAATCCATCGCCAATACCGCGACGTATGTGAAGGGAATCCGGGAGGCTTTCGCCAAGTACAAGATCGAAGGCGCCGAGCCCGCCCTGAAGGCGATGGAGGTGCAGTTCGCGCAGTTCAACGACTGGCAGCGCCAGGAGGTGATGCCGACGACGCGAAGCGATCCACGGCTGCCGCCTGAACTCTACGCCTTCACGCTGAAGATGGTGGGTGTGGACGTGGCCCCCCAGGTGCTGATCCAGCGCGGAATGCTGGAATTCATGGAAACCCGGGCGGCCATGGCAGTGCTTGCTCCCCTCGTGGCGAAAGAGAAGGGCTTCAAGGTCAGCGCTTATCGAGACGTGATCCGGGAACTGAAAAAGAACCAGATCCCCAACGACCGGATCGAGGCCCACTACGCGGACGTGAATCGCCGGCTGGAAGCCATCGTCCAGCGCGAACGCGTGGTCAACCTGCCGCAGCGGCCGATGCTGATGCGCTTGGCCTCGGCGGCGGAGAGTGCGGCGAACCCTTCTCCCCATATGGAACCGCCCCCGCTGATCGGGAACACCGGGGAGCGAGGCCAGTTCGTGCTGGCGTTGGGCAACAGCTCGGCGGATGGCAAATCGCTCAGCTACGACGACTTCAGCCACCCAGCGGCGACCTGGACTATCAGCGCTCACGAGGGCCGTCCCGGCCATGAGCTTCAGTTCACGGCGATGGTGGAGCGCGGCGTATCCCAGGCACGGTCCTTTTTTGCCTTCAACAGCGTGAACGTGGAGGGCTGGGCCCTGTATGCCGAGGCCGAAATGTTGCCGCACCTGCCGTTAGAGGGGCAACTCATCGCACTGCAATTCCGCCTGTTTCGGGCGGCACGCGCCTTTCTCGACCCCATGATCAATCTCGGCATGATCGATCGCGCCGGTGCTGAGCGAGTTCTGAAGGACGAGGTGGGAATGTCGGCAGCGTTCACGAAGGAGGACCTGGACCGCTATACCTTCCGCTCGCCGGGTCAGGCCACCGCCTATTTCTATGGCTACACGCGGATCATGCAGTTGCGGGCCGAGACCGAACTCGCGCTGGGCAGCCGCTTCGACCCTCTTGCCTTCCACAACTTCCTGCTCGACCAGGGACTACTGCCGCCGGACTTGCTGGCAAAGGCGGTCCGGGAGAAGTTCGTTCCGGCCCAGAAGTTGGCCGCCAAATGATGCCGCGCCGGCCACCCCCGCCTCAGACTCAAACCATCGCCCGGAGAAACGCCATGCAGCGTCGTTCCGCCTTCGCCGTGACGCTGAGCCTGTTGCTCGCGTTTGCTATTCCACCGATGGTGCTCGCCCAGCAGCCCGCCGCCGAGCCCGGCAACATTGAGCGCCTGCGCGCGCTGGATTTCTCCCCTTTCGCGGCGGCGCTGTCGAAGCTCAAGCCGGAAACGACGGCCGCCATCGACCAGATCTTGCAGGCGGGGACGATTGCGGATCTGCAGGCCGCGATGGCGGCCAGCCTCAGCTCGGAGGAACTGACGCTCCACTTCCTGGCCCGCATTCGCAAGCATGATGAGAAGCTGCGCACTTACCTGGAACTGAATCCGAATGCCCTGGAAGATGCGCGTGCAGCCGACCGCCTGCGGGCCTCCGGCAAGGTGCTCGGGCCCATGCAGGGCATTCCGGTCAATCTCAAGGACAACATCCAGACCGCTGGGCCGATGCACACCACGGCGGGCGCGCAAGTGCTTTTGGACAACGTGGCAGCCGGCGATGCCGTTCTCGTCAAGAAACTCCGCGCGGCGGGTGCGGTGATTCTCGGCAAGGCCAACCTGTCCGAGTTCGCGGGCGTGATCACCAATGGGCCGCTCATCGGCGGCACCTCTGCCGTGGGCGGACGCACCGTGAATCCGCACGGGAATTTTCCCACCGGGGGCTCCAGTTCCGGATCCGCTGCCTCGACGGCGGCAATGCTGACCATGGTGAGCGTGGGAACGGAGACCTCAGGCTCGCTCCTCGCGCCGACGGCCTGGAACGGCGTCGTGGGCATGAAGCCCAGCAAAGGCGTGGTCAGCGGCGAGGGGATCGTGCCGCTGATCCTCAACAACGATTCGGCCGGCCCGGTGGCGCGCACGGTGACCGACGCCGCGATGCTGCTGAGCAGCATGGACGAGAAGAACACGGACTACGCCGCCGGGCTGAAAATCGACGCCCTCGATGGCGTCACGGTCGGCATGCTGAACCAGCCCATAGCGGCGCTCAAAGGCAACGGGCCGATGATCCAGACCGCTGCGGCCATTCTCGCCGCATGTGGGGCACGAATGCGCCCGGCGACCCTGGTCGACGATCCGGACTGGTCCAAGGCGGGGCCTTTCACGACCTACATTGGCGGCGGCATTCGCTTTGACATGATGCCCTACGTCGCCAAGCTCAAGCCGGCGGTCCGCACGCTGGAAGATCTGCTTGCCTACAACGCACGTGACGCCAAGGTCCGTACTCCGTTCGGCACCGAGCTGCTGTCCATGCTCGAAAAGCAGACGAAGGGCATGACCGACGCCGAGTTCCGTGCCATGGGGCTCCGCCTCAGCAAAGGGGCGGCAAAGACCCTCGATGCCGCGTTTGCCAGGACGGGGGCGGAGGTGCTCGTCAGCCTGGAGAACCTGCATTCAACGTACTACGCGACCGCGGGCTACCCGGCGATTACCGTGCCCCTGGGGCGGCGCGAGGGCGGTGGGTCTGCCGGCGCGGCTGGCCTTCCCAGCAAAGGGATGCCGGCAGGGCTGACTTTCATCGGCAAGCCGGGCCAGGACGCGAAACTGCTCGCCTACGCCTATGCTTTCGAACAGGCATCGAACTTGCGGACCACTCCTGCTGTGCCCTAACTGGAGCGTCTGGTTCTTTCCGTCGTTGGATCCGATCCAAAGTTGGCCACCGATTCCGATCCAATCTCCGCATTCCGGCTCACTCCCGAGCCATTGCTGACATCGATGGCCTGTGGGTTGGAATGGCGGCTCCTGAGGCGGAGCCGGCAGCTATGGGCGACCGTCCGCGGGTAGCCGTTGACGGCTCGTCCCCGTTTGCCTGCTCCAGCCGCCAGGCGTCCGTAGGTCTTCTAGACTGGAACCGGTCGACGAAGGATAGGGGGCCCGAACCGCTCTCGCGTGGGTGACGATGCCGCATGGGCAAAGAAACCCT
This sequence comes from Rhodocyclaceae bacterium, assembly GCA_049593715.1. Classification (GTDB taxonomy): domain Bacteria; phylum Pseudomonadota; class Gammaproteobacteria; order Burkholderiales; family Rhodocyclaceae; genus JBAWHH01. The sequence continues at coordinate 466 of JBAWHH010000743.1, read as the reverse complement.
GCATTTCATGGGCGAAGCCGCTTCCACCAGTTTTGCGCGCAGCGCCATGCGCAATGACATAACCATTTTTCCCTGCACCCGGTTTCGCCTCGTCGATGCGCCTATACTGAAAAAGCACCGGCTTCAACGGGTGCTCCCACTAGGAGCGAGATCATGAGCAAGGTGAAACACGGAAACAAAGAATCAAGAAAACAACCGGTCATGTCAGCCAAAGAAAAGAAGGCCGCCAAGCAGGCCAAGAAGACCGCCACCGACACCGTGCCGTTCATTCCCAAGTAGTCCCGGCCCGCCGGCAATGGCGGCGAAGCCGAAGCTTTTTGTTCTTGCGCGCCGCTTTCCTGCTGGGTTGACCTCGGGGCCATTCGGCGCGGTTCGTCTTGGGCCAGCCATCGCAACAGGGCTCATCGAAGCCGGTTTTCCCCGAGAACGTCTCCCCATTTGCCAGTGAGCAGTAGCCTGTCCGTCT
>JBAWHH010000742.1:0-3397 GCA_049593715.1 Rhodocyclaceae bacterium | reverse complement strand
GGAGATCGCCCGCGCGGTGGCGGAGAATCAGGTGGTCATCGTCTGCGGCGAGACCGGGTCCGGCAAGACTACCCAGTTGCCCAAGATTTGCCTGGAATTGGGGCGTGGCGCCGCCGGGTTGATCGGCCACACCCAGCCGCGGCGCATCGCCGCCCGCGCCACGGCGACGCGCATCGCCCAGGAATTGAGCGGCGAACTGGGGCGCGTGGTGGGCTTCAAGATCCGCTTCACCGACCGCACCAGCGCCGAGAGCCACATCAAGCTCATGACCGACGGCATCCTCCTGGCGGAAACCCAGGGCGACCCGGAACTGCGCCAGTACGACACGCTGATCATCGACGAGGCCCACGAGCGCAGCCTGAACATCGATTTCCTCCTCGGTTACCTCAGGCAACTGCTGCCGCGCCGGCCGGACCTGAAAGTCATCGTCACTTCGGCGACCCTGGACGCCGAGCGCTTCGCCCGCCATTTCGCCACGGGGGAGACGCCCGCGCCGGTGATCGAAGTGTCGGGTCGGCTCTACCCCATCGAAATCCGCTATCGCCCGGTGCAGGACGAGGCGGAGGAACGGGGGCGTGATGTCCTCGATGCGCTCGTCGATGCCGTGGATGAAACCCACCGCGCCGGCCCCGGCGACGTGCTGGTGTTCCTGCCCGGCGAGCGGGAAATCCGCGAGGCTGCCGAAGCCCTGCGCAAACACCACTTCGGCCTGCCGGGGGCCAAGGGCCAGGCGGAGATCCTGCCCCTGTTCGCCCGCCAGTCTGCCCAGGAGCAGAGCCGCGTTTTTCAGTCCGGCCAGGGTCGGCGCATTGTGCTCGCCACCAACGTGGCCGAGACTTCGCTGACTGTGCCCGGCATCCGCTATGTAGTGGATACGGGCCTGGCGCGGGTCAAGCGCTATTCCCATCGCAACAAGGTGGAGCAACTGCGGGTCGAGGCGATTGCCCAGTCGGCGGCCAAGCAGCGGGCCGGGCGTTGCGGGCGCGTCGCCAGCGGCGTGTGCATCCGGCTTTACGAGGAAACGGATTACGCCGCTCGGCCCGCCCACACCGATCCCGAGATCCTGCGCTCGTCCCTGGCGGGGGTAATCCTGCGCATGAAGTCGCTGGGCCTGGGGGCGGTGGAGGAGTTTCCGTTCATCGACCGGCCGGCGCCGCGCATGATCGCCGACGGTTATCAACTTCTGGCGGAACTGGGCGCGGTGGACGAGCAGCGCGAACTCACCGCCATCGGCCACGAGTTGGCCAAGCTGCCGCTGGACCCGCGCATCGGCCGCATGATCCTCGCCTCGCGGGACGAGTCTTCGCTGCGGGAAATGCAGGTCATCGCCGCCGCCCTGTCGGTACAGGATCCCCGCGATCGCCCGATGGAGCGGGCCGCTGCGGCGGATCAGGCCCACGCCAGGTGGAAAGACGAACGCTCCGAGTTTCTCGGTTTCCTCAAGCTCTGGATTGCGTTCGACGAAGTGTGGCAGCACCAGAGCAGTAACAAGCAGCGCGCCTGGTGCAAGGACAACTTCCTCTCCTACCTGCGCATGCGGGAATGGCGCGATGTTCATGGGCAACTTCACACCGTTTGCGCCGAACACGGCTGGCGCGAGAACACGGAGCCCGCCTCCTACGATTCGGTCCATCGCGCCTTGCTGGCCGGGTTGCTGGGCAACATCGGCTCAAAGAGCGAAAGCGATCCCCATTTTTTGGGGGCGCACGGCATCAAGTTTTTCCCCCACCCCGGCTCGGCGCTGGCGAAAAAGGCCGGGCGCTGGATCGTGTGCGCCGAACTGGTGGAGACGACGCGGCTGTTCGGGCGCTGCTTGGCGCGCATCGAGCCGGAGTGGCTGGAGCAGGTGGGCGCCCATCTGGTGAAACGCCAGGTCTTCGAGCCTCATTGGTCCAAATCGACGGGCCAGGTCATGGCCTACGAGCGGGCCACCTTGCACGGCCTGACGCTGCATGCCCGCCGGCCCGTTTCCTACACCCGCTTCGACCGCGAACTGTGCCGCGAGATCTTTATCCGCCAGGCGCTGGTGGCGGGGGAACTGGGGGAGGATGTGGCGCGCCGCGCCCAGTTTTTCCAGCACAACCATCAACTGGTGCGGGAAATTGAGGCCCTGGAGCAAAAGCGGCGCCGCCCCGACGTGCTGGTAGACGAGGAACTGATCTTCGCATTCTACGATTCCATCATCCCCGCGGACGTGGCCGACGTGCGCAGCTTCGAGCGCTGGCGGCGCGAGGCGGAATCGGCAAAGCCGAAGTTGCTGTTCCTGGAAAAGGCGCAACTCATGCGCCACGAGGCGGCGGGGATCACCAGCGCCCGCTTTCCGGCGGAATTTCCCCTGCACGGCCAGGCGCTGGCGCTGAGCTATCGGCACGAGCCGGGGGCGGCGGACGATGGCGTCACCCTCACCGTTCCTCTGGCCATGCTCAACCAGATACCGGTTGCGCGCTGCGAATGGCTTGTGCCGGGGCTGGTGGAGGAAAAGGTCAAGCAACTCGCCAAGACCTTGCCGCAAAAGATTCGCCACCGGCTGGTGTCGGTGGCCGACTACGCGGCGGACTTCGCCGGACGGGAGCACGACACCGAGCAGCCGCTGTTGCGTGTGCTGCAGCGGGACATCGAGGAGCGGGTGCAACTCAAGCTGGCGCTGGAATCGTTCCGCGGCGAGAACCTTCCCGCCCATCTGCTGATGAATTTCCGCGTGGTGGATGAGCACGGCGGCGTGCTGGGCCAGTCGCGCAATCTCGCAGAACTGCGGGGCCGCTATGCCCAGCAGGTGGAAGCGCGCTTCGCTAAGGCCGAAGCGCCCGCAGCGGAGCAGTCCGGTCTGGCCCAGTCGGGACTGACCACCTGGTCGTTCGGCGCGCTGCCGGATCGCGTGGACGTTACGGCCGGCGGCGGCGCAACCGCCGGCTTCCCCGGGCTGGAAGACAAGGGCGACTCGGTCAGCCTGCGGGTTTTCGATACCCGGGAGAAAGCGCTGGAGGCGCATCGTGCCGGGCTGAGGCGCCTGTTTGCCCTGGCGCTGAAGGAGCCGCTGCGCTACGTCGAGAAAAGCCTGCCGGGTTTGCGCGAACTGGCGCTGGTCTTCATGCCGTTCGGCAACGAAGCCGAACTCAAGGCGCAGATCGTCGGCGCGGCGCTGGAGCGCACCTGTATGGCCGATCCCTGGCCGGCGGATGAAGAGGGGTTCGCCCGCCGCAAAGAGGAGGCCCGGCCGCGGGTGACGCTGGTTGCCCAGGAAATCGCCCGGCTGGTGGCGGGCATCCTCGCGGAGCACGCGGCCCTGCAGAAGAAGCTGTCCCAGTTCAAGGGCTTTCCGGCGGTGATGGACGACATGCGCGGACAATGGGCGCAATTGCTGCCCAAGCGCTTCATCACCGACGTGCCGTTCGAACGC
>JBAWHH010000741.1:0-13402 GCA_049593715.1 Rhodocyclaceae bacterium | reverse complement strand
TGGCCATCCTGCTGATCGAAAAAGGAAAAGGCGAGGTGGTGACGGCGCCGGTGATCCGCACCGAGATCGGCGGCGGACGGGTGCAGATTTCCGGCAAGATGAGCAGTACCGAAGCCAACGACACGGCGCTGTTGCTGCGTGCCGGCGCGCTGGCGGCGCCGATGGAAATCATCGAGGAACGCACCATCGGCCCCAGCCTGGGCGCCGAAAACATCCGCAAAGGTTTCGATTCGACGCTCTACGGTTTCGCCATGGTCAGCGTGTTCATGATCGTCTACTACGCCATGTTCGGGCTGACGGCGGTGCTGGCGTTGGGGGCGAACCTGCTGTTCCTGGTGGCGCTGCTTTCGATGCTCCAGGCGACGCTGACCTTGCCGGGCATGGCGGGCATCGCCCTCACCCTGGGTATGGCCATCGACGCCAACGTGCTCATCAACGAGCGGGTACGCGAGGAGTTGCGCGCCGGGGCGACGCCCCAGGCGGCGATCCATGCCGGCTACGAGCGGGCGTTCGACACCATTCTCGATTCCAACGTGACCACGCTCATTGCCGGACTCGCCTTGCTGATTTTCGGTTCCGGCCCGGTGCGCGGATTCGCGGTCGTGTTGTGCCTGGGCATCCTGACGTCGATTTTCAGTGCGGTGACCGTATCGCGGGCCATGGTCAATCTCTGGTATGGCCGGCGGCGCAAGCTCGACCACCTGGCCATCGGGCAGGTGTGGAAGCCCGAAGCGGAAGCCAAATAGGGCGAAAGCCACCGTGTGCGCCGCGCTCGTGATTCAGGCTTGTTTCGCCTTCAAGCCGCGCGGCGGTGCACGATGTGCTGTTGAGAGGATTTAGCGATGGAGTTTTTCCGCATCAAGAAGGACATCCCCTTCATGAAATACGCGTTGATTTTCAACGTGATTTCAGTGGTCACCTTCGTCCTCGCGGTGGCCTTCCTGGTGGTCCGGGGATTGAACTTCAGTATCGAGTTCACCGGCGGGACGCTCATCGAACTGAGCTACCCGCAGCAGTCGGCGACATCCGACCAGATCCGCGAGATCTTGACCAAAGACGGATTCACCGATGCCCAGGTGCAGAACTTCGGCACGGCGCGGGACTTCCTCATCCGCCTGCCGGTGCGCAAGGATATGGATACGCGCCAGATCAGCGAGCGCGTGACCGCGGCATTGTCGGCTGCGGAAGCCAAGCCGGAACTGCGACGGGTCGAGTTCGTTGGTCCTCAGGTGGGCGGCGAACTGGCCTCGGACGGGGCGCTGGCGCTGATGCTGGTCTGCTTCGGCATCATTGTCTATCTGGCGATTCGCTTCGAATGGCGTTTCGCCGTGTCGGCCATCATCGCCAACCTCCACGACATAGTGATCATCCTTGGTTTTTTCGCCCTGTTTCAGTGGGAGTTTTCCCTGCCCGTGCTGGCGGCGATCCTTGCCATCCTCGGCTATTCGGTGAATGAATCGGTGGTGGTGTTCGACCGGATCCGGGAGAACTTCCGCAAGATGCGCAAGGCCACGGTGCCCGAAATCATCGACAACGCGATTACCCGCACCATGAGCCGGACCATCATCACCCACGGTTGCACGCAGATGGTGGTGCTGGCGATGCTGCTATTCGGTGGGCCGACGCTGTTCTATTTCGCGCTGGCGCTGACCATCGGCATCCTCTTCGGCATCTACTCTTCCGTGCTCGTGTCGAGCCCGCTGGTCATGTGGCTCGGCGTGTCGCGCGAACAATTCATCAAGCCGAAGAAGGAAAAAGAAGAAGCGGTGGTGTGACGGCGGCGGGGTGCTCCCCGCGTTGGCCGCGCCCTCAGCGACCCCGCAGCCCGACTGTCCAGGCGCGGGGTCAGCTTTTTGGGGACTCGGGCGACGAGTTGGCCGCTAGACGGCGAACTCGTGCTTTACGCGTAGGCTCGCCTTGCCTTCGGCAAGGGCGAAGAGGCGGTCGATATTGGGATGTTTGCCCGGATTGGCCCGGGCATCCTCCGTGTGCTCGGCGTAGATTTCCAGGCCGTGTTTCGCCGCCTCCGGCGTGATGGCGCCGTAAAGCTGGCCGAGGTGGTTGTACACCGCCAGCGAGCCGGTCTGCCCCGGTTTGTGCTCGATGGTGGCGACGACGTGGCCTTCGGCGTCCAGCAGCCTCAGCGCCGCGAGATGGGCGACGCCGGGCAGCTTCTTGAGGTTCTCGGCAAAGCCCATCTTCGTCCCTAGATGCGGCGGGCGAGTTCGGCGGCTTTGCCGGTGTAGCCGGATGGCGTCATGGCCAGCAGGCGGGCTTTCTCCGCATCGGGAATGGCCAGCCCGCGGATGAAATCCTGCAGCGTGTCGCGGGTGATGGCACGGCCGCGGGTGAGATCCTTGAGCAGTTCATAGGGGTTGGGCACGCCGTAGCGCCGCATCACCGTCTGCACCGGCTCGGCCAGCACTTCCCAGGCGGTGTCCAGGTCGGCTGCCAGACGCTCCGCGTCTGCTTCCAGTTTGGCCATGCCTTTCAGGCAGGAATCCCAGGCCAGCAGGCTATGGCCGAACGCGACGCCCATATTGCGCAGGGCGGTGGAATCCGACAGGTCGCGCTGCAGCCGCGACACCGGCAGTTTGTCCGAGAGATGGCGCAGCAGGGCGTTGGCGAGGCCGATGTTCCCTTCCGCGTTCTCGAAATCGATGGGATTGACCTTGTGGGGCATGGTGGACGAGCCCACTTCCCCCGCTTTCGGCTTTTGCCGGAAGTAGCCGATGGAGATGTAGAGCCACAGGTCACGGCAAAGATCGAGGACCACGGTATTGGTCCGCGCGATGGCATCGAACATCTCCGCCATGGTGTCGTGGGGCTCGATCTGGATGGGGTAGGGGTTGAATTCCAGACCGAAGGATTCGATGAAGCGCTGGTTGAACTGCTCCCAGTCGAAATTCGGGTAGGCCGAGAGGTGGGCGTTGTAGTTGCCCACCGCGCCGTTGAATTTCGCCGTCAGGCTGACTTCGGCCAGGCGCTTGCGCGCCCGCATCAGGCGTGCGGCGGCGTTGGCCATTTCCTTGCCCAGGGTGGTCGGGCTGGCCGGCTGGCCGTGAGTGCGAGACAGCATGGGCAGGTCGGCCAGGCCGTGGGCTAGGTTGCGCAGGCGGGCAATGACGGCGTCGAGCGCGGGCAGGAGCATCTCGTCCCGCCCTTCCTTGAGCATCAGCGCGTGGGAAACGTTGTTGATGTCTTCCGAAGTGCAGGCGAAATGGATGAATTCCGATGCCCGCTGCACTTCCCGGTTGGTGCCCAGCCGCTCCTTGAGCCAGTATTCCAGCGCCTTCACGTCGTGATTGGTGCGCGCCTCGATGGTCTTCACCGCGTCGGCATCGCGTTCGCTGAAACGCGCGGCCAGTTCATCCAGTTCGGCGTTGGTCTCCGGCGTGAAGGGGGCGAATTCCTCGATCGCCGGTTCGGAAGCGAGTGCCCGAAACCAGGCAAGTTCGACGCGGATGCGGTTGCGGATCAGCCCATACTCGGAAAACTGCGGACGCAGGGCGGCGACTTTGTCGGCGTAGCGCCCATCCAGAGGCGACAGGGCGGTGATCTTGGCGAGGGTCATGGGGGCGGTGAGGCGGCGGGCCGGTACGGAACAGGGCGCGGATTCTAGCATGCGCCATCGGGCGCCGTCCGTGCCGGGCGGTCGCCGCTAACGCGTTGTTATACTTGGCCTCGAAACAACCAGCGAGAGAGGGTGGCGCTATGAAGCTGATCGGTTCCCTGACGAGTCCTTTCGTGCGCAAGGTGCGCGTTGTCCTGGCGGAGAAGGGTTTGGGTTGCGAGTTCGTGCTCGATGTTCCCTGGAGCGCGGATACCCAGGTTCCCGAGTTCAACCCTCTGGGCAAGGTGCCTGTCCTCGTGCTGGACGACGGCAGCACCCTGTTCGATTCGCGGGTGATCGTGGAGTACCTGGATGCTGTGTCGGCGAGTCTTCCCCTGCTGCCGGCCAACCCGCTGGCGCGCCTGCGGACGAAGCGCTGGGAGGCCCTGGCGGACGGGATCTGCGATGCGGCGGCAACGGCCCTCATGGAGTCCCGGCGGCCGGATGGGGAAAAGAGTCCGGGCTGGATCGTCCGCCAGCGCGGCAAGGTGGACCTCGGCCTTCAGGCATTGGCGAAGGATCTCGGCGATTCGGCCTGGTGCGGCGGAGACTCCATGAACTTGGCAGACATCGCCACCGGCTGTTGCCTCGGCTATCTGACTTTCCGCTTCGCCGACATCGACTGGCGCAGCCGCCATCCGAATCTCGCCGCCCTCTTCGACAAGTTGATGGCGCGGCAATCGTTTATCGACACCATTCCCCACGACTGACTGGGCGCCGCCGCGGCGGCGGTCGGGTTGGGGAGCGCGGGGCGGCGTCAGTTCGGGTCGCTCTCCGCCCGTTCGATGATGCCGCCGCCCAGGCAGACTTTCGACTCATAGAGCACCAGCGACTGCCCCGGCGTCACCGCCCACTGGGGCGATCCGAACGCCACTTCGCAGCGGTCTTCGGTCACCGACTCCACTTCGCAGGGAGCGTCAGGCTGGCGGTACCGCGTCTTGGCACCGTACACCCAGTGGGTGTGGGGCCGGTCCTTCGCTTCCGCGCCCCTGACCCAGGTCAGATCGGCGGCGATAAGCCGGTCGGCGAGCAGGGCGGGGTGGTCATGGCCCTGGACCACGTGCAGTACGTTGGCCGCCATGTCTTTGCCCGCCACATACCAGGCGTCGTGTTCGCCGCTGGCGGATTCGCCGCCGGCAATGCCGCCGATGCCCAGACCTTTGCGCTGGCCGATGGTGTGGTACATCAGGCCGTCGTGGTGGCCGATCAGTTTGCCGTCCAGGCTGCGGATTTCTCCCGGCTGGCGCGGCAGGTAGCGTTCCAGGAACTCGCGGAACGGCCGCTCGCCGATGAAGCAGATCCCGGTCGAGTCTTTTTTGGCGAAGTTCGGCAGTCCCGCCTGTTCGGCGATGCGGCGCACGTCGCGCTTGTAGATCTCACCGAGGGGAAACCGCGCCCTGGCCAGTTCCCGCTGGCCGAGCCGGTAGAGGAAATAGCTTTGGTCCTTGGTGCCGTCTTCGGCTTTGAGAAGCTGGAACTCGCCGTCAATTTCCCGCACCTGGGCGTAATGGCCGGTGGCGATGGTTTCGGCGCCCAGCGCCAGGGCGTGGTCGAGAAAGGCTTTGAACTTGATCTCGGCGTTGCACAGCACGTCCGGATTGGGTGTCCGGCCAGCCTGGTACTCCCGCAGGAATTCGGCGAACACCCGGTCCTTGTACTCGGCGGAAAAATTCACTGCCTCGATGTCGATGCCGAGGATGTCGGCCACGGACGTGGCGTCGATCAGATCCTGGCGCGAGGAGCAGTACTCCTCGTCGTCATCGTCTTCCCAGTTCTTCATGAACAGGCCGATGACGTGCCACCCCTGTTGTTTCAACAGCAGCGCCGCCACGGAGGAATCGACGCCTCCGGACATGCCCACCACGATCGTTTTCTTCTCAGACATCGGGTCCCGCTCCGTTTTTCCAGTCCTCCAGCGGCAAAACCACCGCTGGCCAGCCGTTGTCGTAAAACCATGAATCGATGACGAATCGCCCGCCTTGGCCGTCCGCCGCCGCCGCTTTCGTTCCACCCCCTGTGGCGGTCAGCTCTTCCACCGCGGCGGAGAAATGCTGCGTGACGAGGTAAAGGGTACGACGCACTGGTTCCAGTACCTTGTGGAAGCGAAGCCAGCCGTGGGTTTCAATCATGCGTAGCAGCCGCGTGGTGGACTGGGCGTGGTCGATGCAATCCATGCGTCCCACGACACCTTCGTCCGCGTAGTCGCCGCCACGATCGTTGCTTATCGGCGATTGGCGGCCCGCCCAGGCGTAGAGCAATCCCACCGCCAGGGCGAGGCGCGAACGTTCCCGCGCCGCGTTGTCCGTGCCTGCAAGCAGGCGCTGGATGCTGGCCAGTTCGGCGCCGGTGTAGCGGATCTCCGCCTCGACGGCGCACCCATACTCGTAACACAGGGGGAGTTTCTCATCCGCCCGCGCGACGCCGCCCAGCGCGGCAAGAAACAGTATTGAGGTGGCCGCGGCGCGGATCAAGGGTAGTGGGTGATGATTTCCAGAGGAAACCGGCAACCGGCGAGATAGTCGGCCACGCACTGGCTCACCAGCGGACTGCGGTGGCGGGTATGCTCGTTTTCCAGTTCTTCCTGGGTCAGCCACACTGCGCGCAGGATGCCTTCGTCCAGCGCCTGATTCGGGTCGTGATCGCCGGCTTCGCCGATGAACGCGAACCGCAGGTAGGTGAGATCTCCCGCCGGCCGCCGCCACTGGTAGATGCCCAGCAGGTGGCGGGGGGTGAAGCGGTAGGCCGTCTCCTCCCGCGTTTCGCGCACCACCGCGTCCAGCAGCGATTCGCCTTCGTCGAGGTGGCCCGCGGGCTGATTGAAGCGCACGCCATCGGACGTTTCTTCCTCCACCAGGAGGAAGCGCCCGTCGCGCTCGATGACGGCGGCGACGGTGACATTCGGTTTCCAGATCATGGCGGGGAGATCCGCGGGAGTTGGCAAGGCGGCATTTTACCGTGCGGCGAATTTGGCGGCGGGCCGGCTGCCCATCTGCGCTAAAATTCGCCTTTCAAACGAACCAATGCGGAGCAAAACCATGTCCATGGCCGACCGCGACGGCTACATCTGGTACGACGGCAAACTCGTCCCCTGGCGCGAAGCCAACACCCACGTTCTCACCCATTCCCTGCATTACGGCCTGTCGGTATTCGAGGGTTTGCGGGCTTACAAGACGGACAAGGGAACGGCGATTTTCCGCCTCAAGGAGCATACGGACCGGCTATACAACTCGGCCCACATCTACCTGATGCAGATTCCGTACGACAAGGCCACGCTGATGGAAGCGCACAAGGAAGTGGTGCGCGCCAACAAGCTGGAGTCCTGCTACGTGCGGCCGATCGCTTTCTATGGTTCGGAAAAGATGGGCGTGTCGCCGGTGGGGGCGAAAGTGCACGTAGCCATCGCCGCCTGGCCGTGGGGCGCTTACCTCGGCGCCGAGGGACTGGAACGGGGGATCCGCGTCAAGACCGCGTCTTTCGCGCGCCACCACGTCAATGTGACCATGGCGCGGGCCAAGGTGGCGACCACCTACGCCAACTCCATCCTGGCCAACCTTGAAGCCACCCATGACGGTTACGACGAAGCCCTGCTGCTGGACACGGAAGGATTCGTGGCGGAAGGCGCCGGCGAAAACCTGTTCATCGTGCGCGATGGCGTGATCTACGAACCGGAAATCGCTTCCGCCCTGACCGGCATCACCCGCGCCACCGTCATCGCCCTGGCCACGGATCTGGGTTACCAGGTCGTTTCCAAGCGTCTGACGCGGGACGACATCTACATCGCCGACGAAGCGTTTTTCACCGGTACCGCTGCGGAAGTCACGCCAATCCGCGAGCTGGACAACCGCACCATCGGCGAAGGAAAACGCGGCCCGGTGACGGGCAAATTGCAGGCGCTGTTCTTTGACGTCGTCAATGGCAAGGTGCCGGAACGGGAAGGCTGGCTGGCTTTCGTTTGAGTGCTTGTGAAGAAATCGTCGCGAGCGGGATGGGCTGCGAGGCGCAAGCGAGCGACGAGACATATCAAGTGGATAAGCGAGGAGTGAGCGAGTGAGCAACGACGCAGACCGCCCGCGCAGTCGATTTATCCACAAGCTCTGAGGGGAACGGTATGGCCGACGTACGGGAACGGGAAAAGTTTCGCCTGGTGGAAGTGACCGCGGCGGAACTGCCTCTGCATTGCCCACTGCCGGGGGCACCGCTGTGGGCGCGCCATCCCCGGGTGTTCCTGGACGTGCTCAAGTCGGGCGAAGCCGTGTGTCCGTACTGTGGAGCGGTATACCGGTTCGTGGGCGCGAAGCCCTCGGGGCATCATTGAGCGGCTGACGGCGGGTTTGTCCGTTCCCGCCAGCATCTAGCGTTAGCGGCAAGGGGGAGGAGCGGCGTTGAAGATTCTGGTCGTCGCGCCTTCCTGGATCGGCGATACCGTCGCCGCCCAGCCGCTGTTCATGCGCCTGCATGAACGCCATCCCGCTCTGAAGCTGGACGTCATCGCGCCGCCTTGGGTAGCACCGGTATTGCGGCGCATGCCCGAAGTGGCAGCAGTACTGGATCATCCTTTTTCCCACGGTGTATTCGGTCTTGCCGCCCGCCGGAAACTGGGGCTGCGTCTGCGGGGAGAGCGTTACGACGAAGCGATCGTCCTGCCCAACTCCTGGAAGTCGGCCCTCGTGCCCTTCTTCGCCGGCATTCCCAAACGCACCGGATTCACCGGCGAGGCCCGCTACGGACTGCTCAACAACCGCCACAACCTGGACAAGGCGGCGCTGCCCCAGATTGTCCAGCGCTACGCCGCCCTGGCGGACGCGCCGGGAGAAGTGGTTCCCAAAGCGTTTCTTGCGCCAAGGCTCAGGTCGGACCCCGCACAGCAGCAGGCTGTTCTGGCAGGACTGCAGTTGGAGCGGGATCCCGCCCCGATCGTTTTCTGTCCCGGCGCCGAATACGGCCCGGCCAAGCGCTGGCCCGCCGCGTATTTCGCCCAACTCGCCTGCGACCTGCGCGACCGGGGCCACAGCGTATGGTTGATCGGCTCGGCCAAAGACGCCGTGGTAGGCGAAGAGATCGTGGCCGCCAGTGCGGGCGCCTGCCGCAACCTTTGCGGCAGGACGGGCTTGGATCAGGCGGTGGACCTGCTGGCGGCGGCTGAGTGTGTGGTGACCAACGATTCCGGCCTGATGCATGTGGCGGCGGCGCTGGACCGGCCGCTGGTGGCGCTGTTCGGCTCCTCCAGCCCCCGTTTCACCCCGCCGTTGTCGGACCAGGCCGATGTCGTGTGGTTGGAAATTGAATGTAGTCCCTGTTTCCGGCGGGAATGTCCGAAGGGTCATTTCCGCTGCATGCTGGACATGCGTCCGGAGCAGGTGCTGGAGCGGGTCGACGCGCGCCTGGCCGCCGGGGCGCGCCGGGCCTGAAAGATATGGAGAAGAAGAAGCCCTTCTACGCTACGCCCCAGGACGTGGAGAGCGCGTTCTACGATGCCTTGGAACGTGGCGATCTGGACGCGATGATGAACGCCTGGGCCGAGGACGAAGAGATCATCTGCGTTCACCCCGGCGGTCCCCGTCTCGCCGGTTTTGCCGCGGTGATGGAGGCCTGGCGGCAGATTCTGTCGCGCGGGCCGAAAATGAAGTTTGCGCTAACCAGCCAGGTCCACTTGCAGAGCATGATGTTGTCGGTCCACAGCGTGCACGAACACATTGTCGTGGCCGGTGAGTCGGCCAGCCGGCCACCGGTGGTCGCCACCAACGTCTATCTGCGCGGCGCAATGGGCTGGCGGATGCTGGTGCATCACGCTTCGCTGGTGCCGCCGGAGAAGGTGCTGGATATCCCCAAAGTCCTCCATTGAGCGGAATCAATCAACGCAAGGCGTACCGGGCGCCATACTGGCTGCGCGGGGGGCATGCCCAGACGATCTACCCCCTGCTGCTGAAAGGGGCAACGCCGGCCTATCGGCGCGAGCGCTGGAACACCCCCGACGGCGACTTCATCGATCTGGACTGGGTGGACGGACCGCCTGCCGCCCCCCTGGTGATTCTTTTCCACGGCTTGGAAGGCAACAGCCGCAGCCACTACGCCCGGACGCTGATGCGGGCGGTGAAGCGATACGAGTGGTGCGGTGTGGTGCCGCATTTTCGTGGGTGTTCGGGGGAGGCGAACCTTGCTCCGCGGGCCTACCATTCCGGCGACTACCGGGAAATCGACTGGGTTCTGCGCCGCCTCCAGGAACGTTTTCCCAATCGGCGGCGTTTCGTCGCCGGGGTCTCCCTGGGCGGCAATGCCCTGCTCAAGTGGCTGGGGCGGTGCGGAGAAAGCGCGGTGGGCATCGTCGAGGCGGCCGCTTCGGTATGCGCGCCACTGGATCTTGCCGTCGCCGGCGAGGCGCTGGACCGGGGCTTCAATAGGGAAGTCTATACCCGCCGCTTCCTGAATACGCTCAAGCCCAACGCCCTCGCCAAGGCGCGCCGCTATCCCGGCCTGTTGGACCCGCAGCGGGTGGCCGATGCCCGCACCATGTTCGAGTTCGACGACGCGGTGACGGCCCCGCTGCATGGCTTCCGCGGCACAGAGGATTACTGGATGCGCGCCAGCAGCAAGCCGTGGCTGCGCCGGATCCGCGTGCCGACCTTGATCATCAACGCGCTCAACGATCCGTTCATGCCGTCCTTCGCCCTGCCTTCGTCTAAGCAGGTGTCCAAGTACGTCAGCCTGGAATATCCTGCCGAGGGCGGCCACGCCGGTTTCGTCAGCGGCTGGTTTCCCGGCACGCTGCAGTGGCTGCCCCAGCGGCTGATGACGTTTTTCTCCCACTGAAAAACAGATTTCCGCGGCAGGTTCGGTGCTGCGCAAAATCGCGGTCGGTTAGCATTGCTGTTCGGGAAGATCGTTCGTGGGGTTGTCCCCCCGCAGGGAGAGAGAACAATGGCAATTCCGGCAGCAGAGATATTCAAGGCTTACGACATTCGTGGCATCGTCGGCAAGACGCTGACGGCGGACAGCGTGCGCGCCATCGGTCAGGCGCTGGGATCCGAAGCGCGGGTTTGCGGCCAGAAGGCCATCGCCGTCGGGCGCGATGGCCGGCTTTCCGGCCCCATGTTGGCCGCCGCGCTGGCGCAAGGCATCTGCGCCGCCGGCGTGGACGTGGTGGATATCGGCGCCGTTCCGACGCCGGTCAGCTACTTCGCCGCTTTCCAGCTTGGGACGAGCAGCGCCGTGTCGGTCACCGGCAGCCACAACCCGCCGGATTACAACGGGCTGAAGATGGTCGTCGACGGGGAAACCCTGGCCGGGGACCGCATCCAGGCCCTGCGCCGCCGGATCGAACAAGGGGATCTCGTCAGCGGTCAAGGCCGGCTCTCATCAGCCAATGTGGTCGATGCCTACGTCGAGCGGATCGTCAGCGACGTCAGGTTGGCGCGGCCGATGAAGATCGCCATCGACTGTGGCAACGGGGTGGCTGGGGGGATTGCGCCGCGGCTCTTTCGTGCCCTCGGCTGCGAAGTGGACGAGCTTTTCTGCGAGGTGGATGGCAACTTCCCCAATCATCACCCGGACCCTTCCAAGCCGGAGAACTTGCAGGACTTGATCCGCCGGCTGGCCGAAACCGACGCCGAACTGGGGCTGGCCTTCGATGGCGACGGTGATCGCCTCGGGGTCGTGACTAAAGACGGCCACATCATTTATCCCGACCGCCAGCTCATGCTGTTCGCGGCAGATGTGCTGACGCGCAACCCCGGCGCCGAGATCATCTACGACGTCAAATGCACCCGCAGCCTGGCACCGTGGATACGGGAGCGGGGCGGCGAACCGGTGATGTGGAAAACCGGCCATTCCCACGTCAAGGCCAAACTCCGGGCGAGTGGCGCGCCGCTGGCGGGGGAGATGAGTGGCCATCTCTTCTTTAAGGAGCGCTGGTATGGCTTCGACGATGGCCTGTACGCCGGCGCGAGGCTGCTGGAAATCCTGGCGCGAAGCGACGACCCGAACGGGCTGCTGAAATCCTTGCCTGATTCCGCCAGCACGCCGGAAATCAATCTGGCGATGAAAGAAGGCGAACCTTTTACCCTGGTCGAGGAACTCAAACGCGACGGCCGCTTTGACGGAGCGCTGGAGCGAATCACCATCGACGGTCTGCGAGTCGAGTACGCGGACGGATTCGGATTGGCGCGGCCCTCCAATACCACGCCGGTCGTCGTGTTGCGTTTCGAGGCGGACGATATGGCCGCCCTGGAACGGATCATGGGCGATTTCCGCCGCGCCATTGCGCTTGCGCGCCCCGGGCTGTCCATCCCCTTCTGACCATGGTGCCGAATTCCACCCCGGAAGCGGGATCGGCATCGGCGCCGGGGCAGGATGTTTTCATCGGCAGGCAGCCGATCCTCGATCGCAACGAGCAACTGGTCGCCTACGAACTGCTGTTCCGCAGCGGTCATCAGAATCACGCCGCGTTCGACGACGACATGATGGCCACGGCGTCGGTGATCAGCCACACGTTCAGCGATCTGGGCATCGAGGCGGCGTTGGGGCCTTACAAGGGATTCCTCAACGTCAGCGAAGCGATGCTGATGCACGACGCCGTGCAATTTCTGCCCCACGACAAGATCGTGCTGGAGTTGCTCGAGACCGTGCCCATCACGCCTGCCGTGGTGGATCGCTGCCGCGAACTACACGCGGCGGGGTTCAAGCTCGCGCTGGACGATGTGGTCGGTATCGAGCCTCAGCATCGCGACGTTCTGGCGTTCATCGAGGTGGTGAAGGTGGACATCAAAGGCATGGCGCTGCTGACGCTGAAGAACATCACGGCTGAACTGAAGGAATACCCCGTCCGGCTGCTGGCGGAGAAGGTCGACAACCGCGAGCAGGCGGATCTGTGCCGCGAACTTGGCTACGACCTGTTCCAGGGTTATTACTTCGCGCGGCCCACGGTCATCGTCGGCAAGAAGCTTTCCCACTCCCAGCTTGCGCTGCTGCGTCTGCTGGGGTTGCTGCTAAGCGACTCCGACACGCCGGCGCTGGAAGCGGTGTTCAAGCAGGAGCCCGGGCTGACCCTGAACCTGATCCGGCTCACCAACTCGGTGGCGGGTGGCGGGCGCTCGGGGATCCGCTCGCTGCGGGACGCTATTACCGTCCTGGGTCGAAGCCAACTGACGCGCTGGCTGCAGATTCTGCTCTTCACCAATCCGTCGGCAAAAGGCAGCCTGGCCAGCCCGCTGCTGCAGTTGGCAGCCACCCGCGGCCGCTTCATGGAACTGCTGGCGGGGGAAATCGGGGGTGGAAACAAGGCCCTCGATGAGGCCGCCTTCATGACGGGAATCATCTCCCTGATGCCCGCGCTGCTCGGCCTGCCGATGGACACGATCCTGTCGGAACTTAACGTCAGCGAGGAGACCGCGAACGCGCTGCGCCAGCGCAGTGGCCGGCTCGGCGCGCTGCTTCGCCTGTCCGAGTGCCTGGAGCAGGGGGATTTTCAGCTCAGTGCCGAGTTGCTTGGCCAATTGCCCGGCCTCACGGCGCATCAGGTCGCTTCGTGCGAAACCCGCGCCCTGGCCTGGGCCAATAGCATTGGGCAGGATGCGGGCTAGGCGTCTCCGTCTTCAGCGACCACGCCGCTCGCCCGCAGCCAATCTCGCACCGCCAGGCCGGTGCCAAACTCCCAGGGCTTGAGGCGAGTCGGGGCGACGAGGCGGTATTCCGCCAGTTCCTCATTCAGGGTGATCTCGCCGTGGGCGCTGACGGAATACGCAAGGATGACCTCGTTCTTGCGCTGGAACGGATAAACCCCGATTAGGCTCGCGG
>JBAWHH010000740.1:0-3660 GCA_049593715.1 Rhodocyclaceae bacterium | reverse complement strand
GAGGAACATTTTGCCCGGCTGGAGACGCCATTTCTTGACAATCTTGGATTCCGGCACGGGCAGCACGCCGACTTCGGAAGCCATGATCACCAGATCATCTTCTGTAATGACGTAGCGCGCCGGCCTCAGGCCGTTTCTGTCCAGCGTCGCGCCAATCTGCCTACCATCGGTGAAGGCGACCGCCGCCGGCCCGTCCCAGGGCTCCATCGTCGCCGCGTTGTACTCGTAGAAAGCGCGGCGATTACGGTCCATGAGGGAATGTTTTTCCCAGGCCTCGGGGATCATCATCATCACCGCATGGGCCAACGGATACCCCGCCATGTAGAGGAGTTCAAGAGCGTTGTCGAAGGATGCCGAATCGGACTGCCCGTCATAGATCAACGGCCAAACCTTTTCCAGACCATCGCCCAGCACCGGTGAGGAAATGGCTTTCTGACGCGCCCGCATCCAGTTCACGTTTCCGCGCAAGGTGTTGATTTCCCCGTTATGGGCGATAAAACGAAACGGGTGCGCCAGATCCCAGGTCGGAAAGGTGTTGGTCGAGAACCGTTGATGCACGAGCGCAAGTGCGGAGACGACGCGGGGATCCTGCAGATCCGTGTAATAGGTGCCGACCTGATGCGCCAGCAGCATGCCTTTGTAGGTTACCGTGCGCGCCGACATCGACGGCACGTAGAACTGCTTGCCGTGCTTCAGGTGTAGCGCCCGGATGGCGTGTCCCGCACGCTTACGGATGACGAAGAGCTTCCGTTCAAGGGCGTCCGTGACCATCACGTCACGCCCGCGGCCGATGAAGACCTGCCGGATCACCGGTTCCTTCGCCTTGACGGAAGGCGACATGGGCATGTCCCTATCCACCGGCACATCCCGCCAGCCCAGTACCACCTGATCCTCTGCACGGGCCGCGCGCTCTATTTCCTCCTGGCATGCCTGGCGCGACGCCGCCTCGCTCGGAAGAAAAGCCATCCCGACGCCGTACTCGCCGACCGGCGGCAAAATGACGCCCTGGAGCGCCATCTCGGCACGATAGAACTGGTCCGGGATCTGAATCAGAATTCCTGCCCCGTCCCCCATCAGCGGGTCGGCACCAACAGCGCCCCGATGGGTGAGGTTCTTCAAGATCAGCAACCCGTCTTGTACGATGTCGTGACTCTTGACGCCCTTGATATGGGCGACGAAACCAACGCCGCAGTTGTCGTGTTCGAACGCGGGCTGGTACAAGCCCTGGCTCGCAGGACGGGAGTCATCCATGGCAGCTACCTCATGCAAATGCCGATGTACGAAAGATCGGCGGAAAAAAGCCGGCGGAGGCCATCCCGCCGGCTCTTGTCGAAATCTTTGGGGCGAACGTGCGAATATACCGCTACGAGGGGGGCCGCTTCAAGGCCTTGCGGCACTGCGGCAAGGTCTCGCACCAGAATCGACAACCGAAACAAGATTGATCAGCGCCCCCTAAGAAAAACGGGGCACTTGCGCACGCAAGCGGTGCATATACTTCCTGCCCGCACCAAAGACCAGCGCGTTACGAACTTGGTGAGCAATCTGCGATGGCTGCGCGACAATCCCGTTCGAGCGCCTCTCCAGACACGAACGCGTCGCCGATGCGGCGCAGCAACACGAATCGGATGCGGCCGGACTCCACCTTCTTGTCACGGCTCATGAGATCTACGTAGCGATCTTGGCTCAGCAGCGGACCAACCACTGGCAAACGAGCACGGGCAAACAACAGCCGGATGCGTGATACCTCGTCTTCGGTGAGCCAGCCCAGCCGTCGTGAAAGTTCGGCGGCCATCACCGAACCCGCGGCAACTGCCTCGCCGTGAAGCCAACATCCATAGCCGGCTCCGGCCTCGATCGCGTGGCCGAATGTGTGCCCCAAGTTGAGCAAGGCCCTCATACCCGATTCACGCTCATCTGCACGAACCACTTCCGCCTTGTTGGTGCAACAACGTTCGATCGCGTAAGTGAGTGCCGCAGGGTCGCGGGCGAGCAACGCATCGACATTGGCCTCAAGCCACTCGAAGAACGGCAGATCGCGAATCAATCCATACTTAATTACTTCGGCCAAACCGGCTGACAACTCGCGGTCCGGCAAGGTATTCAAGGTATCGGTATCGGCAACCACGAGTTGGGGCTGATAGAAGGCACCGATCATGTTCTTGCCAAGGGGATGATTGATACCGGTCTTGCCGCCGACCGACGAGTCAACTTGGGCGAGCAGCGTTGTCGGCACCTGTATGAACGGAACGCCACGCTGATAGCTGGCAGCGGCAAACCCCACGAGGTCCCCAATAACGCCACCTCCCAGAGCAACCAATGTCGTGGACCGCTCGCAGCGCTGCTCCAGGAGGGAATCGAAGATGCTGTTGAGCGTCTGCCAGTTCTTGTGCTCCTCTCCGTCCGGAAGTATCACTTCCCCGACGGCCACCCCAGCCTCCCGGAGCGAACCGACGAGCGGCCTCAAATGCAAGGGACTCACGATGTCGTTGGTAACGACGACGGCTCGGCCGTTGCCCAGATGCGGCAACATGAGCCCAGCGTCGCGCAACAGCCCGCCACCGATGCTAATTGAATAAGATCTCAGGCCAAGATCAACGGTCACTGTGCGCATCGTTTTCGAATCTCCCGCTCGAGTTCCTTCAGAAGCATGCTTGGCGGCTCCCGCCCGCCGGCAACCACCAAGTCCGCAATTTCCCGGTAGAGCGGATCGCGCTGCCCGTAAAGCTGGGCGATTCTTCCACGGGGATCTTCGACTTTCAGCAAAGGACGCGCGGTGTCGTGACGCAATCGCTCCCAAAGAACGTCTGGAGGAACATCAAGGTAGACCACCACGCCGGACCGCGCGAGGCAACGCCGATTCTCCGGATTGAGCACAGCGCCGCCACCCGTAGCCAAAACGATGGAGGACTCTGCAGTGAGTTGCTGCAGCACCTGCGCTTCGCGCCGACGAAATCCATCCTCGCCTTCAATGTCAAAGATAACGGGGATGCGCACACCGGTACGGGACTCGATCTCCTGATCGGCGTCCACGAAGGTCTTCCTCAGGCGCCGCGCCAGGGCCCGTCCGATGGTCGTCTTGCCAGCCCCCATCATGCCCACGAGATAGACGTTGTCGCAATGTTTCACGACGCGGATTCTAGCAGCCCCCACCAACAAAAAGGCCGGCGCGAGGCCGGCCTTTCCTCAAGGAACACCCTCTTACCGCAGAGCCAACTGATCACTCACGACTTTGGGCGTGATGAACACTAGAAGTTCTGTCTTGTTGCGCTGCTTCGAAGTATTCTTAAAGAGGAACCCGACGTATGGCAGTTCCCCCAGAAGCGGGATCTTGTTGACGTCCGTCCGCTCCTCCTCGGTGTAGATGCCACCAATCACCACCGTGCCACCATTCTCGACCAGTACGTCGGTCTTCACGTGCTTTGTATTGATTGCCGGACCCGCAGTCGTGTCTGTGCCGCGCGTGTCCTTGTTGATTTCCACGTTCATCTGCACGCGGCCGTCCGGCGTAATCTGGGGCGTGACCTTCAATGACAGGTTAGCCTTCTTCCAAGACACGCTCGTGGCGCCTGAACTCGTTGCTTGTTGATACGGAATCTCAACCCCTTGCTCGATCAGCGCTTCGATTTGATTGGAGGTCATGACACGGGGGCTTGCGATGAC
>JBAWHH010000739.1:0-3098 GCA_049593715.1 Rhodocyclaceae bacterium | reverse complement strand
GGAGATGAGTGCGCAGGGACTGGGCTTGATCGGAACGCCGGCCACCGTAAAGGTCGCCGTGCGCCATCAGCGCAGCCCCATCTCAAGCCGTAGGGGAAACAGCGCCGCCCGGGAAGAATAGGGCCTCATAGGGCAACGCTCCGATGCCGATCCATCGGAGCGCGGTTTGTGTGCTGCCGAATCGCCGGTCCGGGTGAGTTTCGGCAATCCCTAACAAGAACTCGCCGCAAGTCGGACAAGCCCGTGCCGAACGCCAACCGCCCATCGCATTCCTCGCAACCCGCACTTTCGGATGCGGTCTTGAGTCAATCCGAAAAGCTGCTGCAGCTTTTCGTGCGCCACGCCCCCGCGGCGATCGCAATGTTCGACCGCGACATGCGCTACATCGTGGTCAGCCAGCGTTTCCTGGACGACTACCGCATCGCCGGCGACGTCATTGGCCGCACACACTACGACGTTTTCCCCGAAATACCCGAGCACTGGCGCCAACTGCACCGGCGCGCGCTGGCGGGCGAAGTTCTGCGCGCTGAAGAGGATCCGTTCCCCCGCGCGGATGGCCGGCTCGACTGGGTACGCTGGGATATCCGGCCATGGAACGGGGACGATGGCCAGATTGGCGGCATCATCCTCTTCACCGAGAACATCACCCAGCGCAAGCTCGCCGAAGAGGCGCTGCGGGAATCGGAGCGCCGGTTACGCGAAACGTTGGACAACCTGAAGATGGTAGCCATCGCCCTGGACGAGGAGGGGCGGCTTACGTACTGCAACGATCATTTCCTCGCCCTGACCGGGTGGTCCCGGGCTGAATCCACGGGACAGGACTGGTTCCGCAGCTTCCTGCCGGGCAAGATCGTGGAACCGTTGCGCGAGATGTATTCCCAGGCCATGCGCGAAAACTGGGTGCCCATCCACTTCGAGAATGAGATCGTGACCCGCGCCGGCCATCGACGCCTCGTGAGCTGGACCAACACGCTGACCCTCGATGCGGCAGGCAAAGTGAACGGGGCCATCTGCCTGGGGGAGGACATCACCGAGCGTCGGCGGGCCGAGGCAGCGCTGCGCGACAGCGAGGAGCGATTCCGCGCCATCGCCAACCATACGGCGGACTGGGAGTCCTGGTTCGACCCGCAGGGGAGACTTGTCTGGGTCAGCCCGTCGGTAGAGCGATTCACCGGCTACACCCCGGACGAACTGTACGCACTACCCGGGTCCGTTCCCGGCCTGTTGTGCGATGAGGGCGAGTCCGATTTGGCCCTGGCACTGCAAAGCCGAGCTGACGGCGAGGCTGGCGGGGAGTTCGAGTGCCGCTGCGCGCGCAAAGATGGGTCGCAGTTTTGGCTCTCGGTCACCTGGCAGCCGATCTACGACAGGAACGGAACGCCCCTTGGCGTGCGCACCAGCGGGCGGGACATCACGGCGCGCCGCAATGGCGAGGAGGAGATCCGGCGCCTCAACACCTCCCTCGAAGAGCGGGTGGCCGAGCGGACCGAGGCCCAGACCACCGCGATCAAGGAACTGGAGTCCTTCAGCTATGCCACGGCGCACGATCTGCGGACCCCCTTGCGCGGCATCGAAGGCTTCAGCGCCATCCTGGAGGCAGACTACGGGGGCCGTCTCGACGCGGCGGGGCAAGAGTACCTGCAGCGTATCCGCCGGGCGGCCCAGCACATGGCCCAACGGATCGACGATCTGCGCGATCTGACGCTGGTCTCGCGCCATCCCTTGCGGAAGGAGGTCATCGACCTGAGCCGGATGGCCCGGGAGGTCATTGCGCAGATTCGGGCGTCTGGGCCGCAACGGGCGATCCAGATCGAGGTCGTGCCCTGTCTCAGCGCCTATGCGGACGGGGCCTTGTTGCGACGCATGCTGAAGGAGATCTTCCTCAACGCCTGGAAATTCACCGAGCCGACGGTGGCGCCGCACATCGCGTTTGGCGCGGAGACACGATCGGGCGAGACCGTGTACTTTGTGCGCGACAACGGGGTCGGATTCGACATGCACTACGCAAAGAGGCTGTTCCAGCCGTTTCAACGCTTGCACGGTCCGGGCGAGTTCGCGGGCAACGGCATCGGCTTGGCGAGCGTTCAGCGCATCGTGACGCGCCATGGAGGTCGTGTGTGGGCGCAAAGCGTGCCCGGAGAGGGGACGACGATTTATTTCACCCTGGAGGCGCGAACCCGAACCACCGGCCCCGAACCCCTTCCGTCGGAGCTTCAAGCCGCGGACGGGCAGTCAAATCTTCAAAAAGGTGTGGAAGGTGTGGCGGGAGGCGATGGACCGAGGCCGCCCAAGGCCGCGCTGAGGAAGGAGCCCAAATCTTTGCTTCACCGATCGGCGCTTCGCCACGGGTTTCGGCTCCAAACGATGCGTGGCCGGTAAACGAGTTTGTTTGCCGAGACGGCTCTGACCAGCCGCGTGGTCTTGCGCCCCGGACGGCGTGGAGGCACCGCTGGAGCACGCCGTGCCAGCCAGCACAGGGCTCAGTTGTTGGCCGGGCTCGCCGCCACACCGGGCGCGGGCATCACGTCCCAGCCGCCGCCCAGCGCCTTGTAAAGGGCCACCAGATTGGCGACCACCTGGCCGCGGCTGGCCGCGAGTTGATCTTCGAGGTTGAGCCGCGAACGCTGGGCGTCGAGCACGCTCTGGAAGTCCGTGGCGCCGACTTCGTAGCGGTCGCGGGCCACTCTCTCTGCCTGACGGGCGGCATCGACCGCCGCTGCCAGCGCATCGCGCCGGTCCTGCTCCTGGGTGAACGCGACCAGGCCGTTCTCCACGTCTTCCAGCGCCCCCAGCACCGCCGCTTCGTAAGCCGCCAGGCTCTGCTCCTGCAGCGCGTTCTGGACGTCGATGTTGCGCCGCACGCGGCCGGCGTCGAACAGGCTCCAGCTTCCGCTCGCGGCCAGTTGCTGGGTGACGGCGTCGCGACCCCACAGCCGGCTGAACAGGAGCGCTTCGAGGCCGATGGACCCCAGCAGGGACAGCTTGGGATACAGCTCGGCGGTGGCGACGCCGATGCGCGCCGTCTGCGCCGCCAGCTTGCGTTCCGCGCGCCGCACATCGGGGCGGCGGCGCAGGGTGTCGGCGGGAATGCCAACGGC
>JBAWHH010000738.1:0-1969 GCA_049593715.1 Rhodocyclaceae bacterium | reverse complement strand
CCAATAGACAAACTGGCAAAGAATAGTACAGGCTTTCGCCTGCCGTGCCCCATCAAACTGTAGGTACTGCCAAGCCGCTTAAACGCAGCGGCTCGGTTTTTCACCTTGGCGGAAATCAGGCAACAATCTTGCGCATCCGTTCGGCGCGCTCTTTCGGGGCCGGGTGCGTCGAAGTCCATCCGCCACCGCCCCCGCCGCTCAACGCCGCCAGTTTTTCCAGCGCGGTGACCGCGCCTTTCTTATTTGAGCCGGTCTTGGTCAGGAACTGCTGAACCGCGTAATCATCGGCGGCGTTTTCATTGCTCTGGGAATGCTGAGCGCGGATGACCTTAATGACCAATTCGCCGAGTTGCGAATCAGCCAGCTTGGCTACCGCGGCATTGCCTGAAGCAGCGGCGCCCTTTTGAGCAGCGCTGGTCGCCAACGCCGTCTGCATGCGCGCCTTGGTATGCCCGAGTTTGACGTGGCCGATCTCATGACCGATAACGTAACGGATTTCGTCATCCGTCATCGCATCCATGAGTCCGCTATAAATGCGGATCGATCCATTGGCGCAGGCAAATGCATTGACTTCTTTTGAATCGTAGGCCTTGAAGTCGAGTTTGAGTCCATCGAAAGACTGGAACCCGGAAGTGAGCTTGACGAGGCGCGACGAATACTTGTTCGATGGGCCAAGAACCTGCGCCCGCTTATCCTCGAAGGCGATGAACTGTTCAGCGTAACCCGCGACCTCGGCATCGCTCAAACTGGCGGCTTTGACGAGATCCTGGGCGGCGGAGAGCCCGCCACCGGTATCCATGGTCTTACACCCAACAACAGCCAACACAGGTGCTGCAAAAACAAAATCACGACGACGCATCACGAACACCTCACTCAACGGGAAGGAAAGGACAAACGACTGAATGATACCGCGGAAAACAGATCTCCGTTGGCTGTCATAGTTTCCAAACAGTCCATTCAATGAGAATCGTGCTCCCCGTCGGCGATGATGGTGCCGCTGGTCGATTCCATTGGGGAAAGGGGTCGCATTGGCAGAAGCGGCCTGGGTGGCATTTCTTCCGCGAAGATCCCAGAGATTTCTGGCCCCCACATCCCCCGCAATTCTCGTCTCGCACTGTCGATAGTCCTTGCGTCATCCGCATCGTTTGCCGATTGTCCACAACTCGTTCGCGCTGCCAGGGAGCAAACGAGGACTCGGGTGGCCTCCGCCCGGCAGCCATTCTTGAGCACACGAAAGAACAGTTCGAACTCCCAGCGTCAGCGTGCCCGGCACTACTCGATCAGTTCGACGGCTATGTCGAACGTGCCGACCTCGCGATTGCTCAGCAGGGGCCAGTCGACGGGTTGCACCCCGGCCGGTGCCCCCGCTTCGCGGGCGACAATGCAGATCGCCTCTACTGGCGTGCCATCGACATCGCCCGACCCGCGTGCGCGCGCATGCGCTTTGGCATTGCGCCAAAGGGGCTCAGGAATGCTTCCCAACCGAACTCGGGTCGCGCGAAGAACCGGTCGGCTGCCTGGCTTGCGGCCGAGCCGCCACGGGCACCCGGGAAGATCCCACTGGGTTTGGCCGCCAGTTGCCCGGCCAGAAGCGCTGCGCCCTCGTTCAGCCGCTTGTCCCCGAGGGCAATATCCCTGAATTCCCCTTCCGGCCTGCTCATGCCAAGCCCCCTTCTTCAATGGCTCCAGGATGTTCCCGGCTACTCTTAATGCTGTGTGTAAAGAGATGGTCTAAATGGCCAGTTCTTGCCCAACGCCAACATGCTTGCCTTACCCTCCTGCGTGAACAACAAGACGGTAAGTCTATGATTAAAAAGGTGTATCGCGGCGACTAATAACAGGGGCATTCGTACAATGGCCCTGCTCCAGCCATGCATCTGCACTATACTTTCAGAACATCTGTATAGTCACTGCCGCGAAAGCCTCAAGCATCTCAATTTCCCAACGGATCTACTGACCAGGACTGCCC
>JBAWHH010000737.1:0-2021 GCA_049593715.1 Rhodocyclaceae bacterium | reverse complement strand
CGGCTGAGAAGATCACCCGGGAACTGGATTACCTGCGCATCGCCATCGACAAGGCGGCGGGCGAGGAAGAACGCGAAGCCTGGGGCTGGCTGCTGGAAGCGATCGAGGTGCGGCGGCCCGGACTTGCCCGGCGGTTCCTTGATCTGGCCGCGGAAAACCCATGACGGCTTCAATCCGCCCACGCCCCGCCTTCAGCGCGCCGCTGTCGCGGTTACTCAGATGGTGGATGCCAGACTTCCACCGTGGGCGGGCATTTGACCGGGGTGAGGTTGCGATACGCCACATTGCACGGCTGGCGCGCCTGCTGGCGGCGTTGCTCGCCGGAGCAGGGCCCAATTCTGCGGCTTCTTCGCGCATTGCCGAGCAACTTGCAGGTTGCACAATTGGATCCGTCCAACTGAGACCCTCGGGTTGATCTCACCCCAGCAGAGGGGCGGCTTCGACCCCTTTCTGGAGGAAATGCATCATGGCGAAGTACACGTTTCGCGCCCACAAGGGGCTGACCGGTGGCATGGTCCACCTGGTGCGCGCCGACGTCGAGGACTTGGTCAAACAAGCGGCATCGGGTGTCGGCTGGAACCGGCTCGGTGCGGCGCCATCGGGTTTCACGATGACCGAAGTCGATGGAAAGATGAAGCCGATCCATACCCGCACAGCGATTGCGTTCAAGCCCGGCTTCCAGATGTACCAAGCAAGTGGAAGCCAAAAGTGGGAGGGCCACGCCACGACCACCGCACTGCGCCTCGATCTCCAGTGTATCGCCAACGGCTGGGCCAACTGGGCGGTGCAGACCAACGGCAAGAACAGCGTCACCATTGCCACTTGCCTGATGAAGCTCGACGAGTGCTTTTCGCAAGGCCAGTTGGCCCAAGGACTGATTCAAAGCGCCGACCAGAAAAAACTTTGCGAGTTAACCAAGTAAAGCCCTCGCGCCTTGCCTTGCGGCCTGCAGGCAGCACACTCGGGCGCGTCCAACTGAGGTTTTTAGGTTAAATGTCCTCAAGCCCCAAGACAGATCGAAGAACGCTTGAGTGTTCGAGTCATGGCACGCAGATTGGCGCGGTCGTATGTCGCCATCTGATCGATGCCAAGGACCGAACCGTAGGGTTTGTCGAGAATGGTGACGATCCAGACGACCTTCAGGCGTGGTGCGAGGAGTGCGAGCGGGTCTTCCTTGCCGAGGGCGAGATCAACGATGCGTTCGAGCGTTTTTGTGACGCGGGCATCGTCTGCATCGAGTGCTATGCCCTCCTGAAACTGCGGCATTCCTGAGCCAGTATGGCGACTGCCACTCAAGCCGCTTCTGCCGCAATGGACGATAGGAAGTTCATCGAAGACCTTCGCTCCCGCTTCAACTCCGGTGAGCGGCTCGAGTACGTGTTCTTCTGGGGGAACCAGCCGAGCAAACACGGCGTCACGCCGGCCTGCCTCAGCCAGTGGTATGAGTCGCCCTTTGTCGTCGAGGGGCGGCGCTACCCAACCGCGGAGCACTTCATGATGGCGGAGAAGGCGGCCTTGTTCGAGGATGAGGAAGTCCTATCTCTGGTGCTCGGGGCGCCAGACCCAAGTGCTGCCAAGGCGCTCGGGCGAAGAGTCCAGGGCTTTGACCAGACAGTCTGGCTGGAGCATCGATTCTCCCTCGTCGTCCGAGGGAACGAAGCCAAGTTCTCCCAGAACCCAGCGTTGCGCCGCTACCTGGTCGAGACCGGGACGCGGGTTCTCGTTGAGGCCAGCCCGGTGGATCCCGTCTGGGGAATTGGGCTGGCTCAGAATGACGAGAGAGCTAACAACCCCAATCAGTGGCGAGGGCTCAACCTTCTCGGCTTCGCACTGATGCAGGTTCGCAGCAATATGGCCGCGTGAGTGGCCGCCGCGCATTCAGGACGCGCGTTCTTCTACAAGTGCCCGAGATCACGGCCTACTGCCCTGGCGCGTCGCCCCTATCCCGTTCATAGGCGAACGAAAGGAAGGGGGCTTGTGATCCATTTCGGCAGCCCCCATCAAGGCACTGACGGTGCTTT
>JBAWHH010000736.1:0-3561 GCA_049593715.1 Rhodocyclaceae bacterium | reverse complement strand
GCCCGCGGCGATATCGACGATTCGCACCGGTTGGCCGTCGGCCCGCGCCTGGCGGATCGCCTTTGCCAGCAAGTCCGCGAGATGGACGCGGCGCTGGCGGATGCCGCGCCAGCCGATGGCGTTGAGGTAGTTGCGGTCGATGAGCCTGCCGAGGGGGCCAGCGCCTTGCGGTTGATTGAGGTACACGTAGTCGAGCATGGCGCCGGAGTCGAAGCCCGTTTCCACCCCGATCTTGATGCCCTTGGAGAGGCGTCCGCCGACTTGTCGCATCAACCCTCGCATGATCCGGAACCTGGCATCGCGCCAGGCGGGCGTCGCCGGCTTGGAGAGCGTCTCGAACTCGTCGAAGGTGAAGCCCCGCTTGTGGGCCTGCAGCAGCGCGGGGAAACGGACGGGCGCAGTGGGTTGCTCGAAACATTCGTCCACGAATTGCCGGATGTGCCGCAGGGCGGTCTCGCGGCCAAGCTCCCCCAGGGTGTCGTGGAAGAAGCCCTTCAGCGTGACCCATCGCTTCATCGAGGCACCAAGCCGCAGGAAGAATTCCTGTTGCGGCGCTTTTCGCACGACGTAGTCCTTGCCCGAAACCAGCATCAGGGTGGGAACCTGGATGGCGCCGGCGTCGGCGATCAGCCGGTCGGCGACGTCGTAGAGTTCCAGCAGAATGTTGCTGGCGATGGGCCGCGTGATGAGCGGGTCGCTGTTGAAACTCGCCTGGCGCTCGGCGTCGTGGGTGAGGTAGTGCGCCTTCACATAGGAGTTGACGAAGAAGTCCCCGCGGAAAGCCTGCAACAGCTTGAGGCCCGGAATGGCGGCGGGCACGTAGAGCTTGACGCTGAAGGCGGGGCTGGCGAGCACCAGCCCGCGCAGCCGTGGCGCGTAGTCATGCACCCAGCTCGTGGCGATGACCGCCCCCACGCTTTGCGCAATCACGATGGTCTGGTCCAGTTGCAGCCCGTGGGTTGCGGCCAGGTGGGCGACGAAGGATTCGACGTCCCGGGTGAGGCAGCCCATATTGGGCGCATAGCCGCGGGGCCCCTCGTTGAGGCCGTGCCCACGGGCATCCCAGGCGAAAACGTCCATGTCCGGCAGCGCCAGTTCATCCACCAAGTGGGCGACGCGTCCGCCATGCTCGTGACCGCGATGAAACAGCAGCAAGGCGCGGCCCGACGGATTGCGCGCGGGCCAGTGGCGGTAGTGCAAGGTACTCCCATCGTGGGAGGAAAACGTGAGGATGGTTGGCATTGTCATGACTTGGTCTTGGGGGGCGCTAGTCGCGGAACAGGTGGATGTGGTGCCTTGCTCCAGCTTGTCCAGCAAGAGGCTCCAATTTGTGCTTGGCCGGTCTTCTCTCACTGCCGACGCTGAGTCAAAGGCGCCGCATTGTCCCGAGCAACGGCGAGACAGTTTGGGAATTTTTCACAGGGAGGTGCAGGTAGCGGGCCGCCCGATCCACCTCGGGCGGTGGTGGCGCGGGATCCGGGTCCGGGCCCAGTTGGGGCCAGAAGCTGCTACCCCAGGGCATGTGTCGGGCGGGGAACGCTGAAGCTGCCGGCGCGGGCGGCGCCGCAGATGCTGCGCGACGACCGAACCGCTCAGACGTGCCGTTCGAGATACGCGTGGAACTCCGCCTCCGGCAGGGGCCGGCTGCGCAGAAATCCCTGGCTCATTTCGCAGGGATGGTCGCGCAGGAGATCCTCCTGTTCCACCGTTTCTACGCCTTCGGCGACCACCCGCAGCCCGAGGCCATGGCCCATGGCGACGATGGCGGCGACCAGGGCCTGGTCGCTGGGATCCACGGGAATGTCTTTGATGAAAGCACGGTCGATCTTGAGGGTGGTGACCGGAAAACGCTTGAGGTAGCTGAGGGAGGAATAACCCGTGCCGAAGTCGTCGATGGCGATGGAAACGCCGCTGTCGCGCAGGGCGCGCAGAATCTCCGTGTAGCCCTTGTTCTGCTCGGCCAGCACACTCTCGGTGAGTTCCAGGCTTAGGCGGGTCGGCGGCAAACCGGTGGTCTTCAGCACGCGCCGAACGCCGGCCAGGAAGAATGGCTCGGCGAGTTCCCGCGATGAGACATTGACCGCCACGAAAAGCCGTCGGCCAATGCCGGGCCAACCCAGCGCAGCCCGGCAGGCGGTTTCGAGCACCCAGGCACCGATAGGAACGATGAGCCCGGTCTCTTCCGCCAGGGGGATGAACTCACCCGGCGAACAATCGCTGAAGGCGGGGTTGTTCCAGCGCAGCAGGGCTTCGGCGCCAACGAGCCGGCCCTCTTCCAGATCGTGGATGGGCTGATAGTGGAGTTCGAACTCGCCGCGCTGCAGCGCGACGCGCAGCCCGTCCTCGACGCGGGAACGGCGCAGCACCCGGGCATTCATATCGGCGCTGAAAAGCCGGTAGCCGTTGCGCCCCGCTTCCTTGGCGCAATACATGGCGGTGTCGGCACACTGCATCAAACGCTCTGCCGAAATACCGTCATCGGGGAATACGGCAATGCCGATGCTAGCGGAGACAAAATGCCGGATGTCCTCGACGACAAAAGGCTGCGCCATGCTTTCCACGATGCGCGAAGCGGCGCTCCCGGCATCGGCAGCGGCCGTTGCGGCGGGCTGCACCACGACGAGGAACTCGTCGCCCCCCAGGCGTGCGACGATGTCCCCCGGCCCGCAGCACCCCTGCAGCCGAACCGCGGCCTGGCGCAGCAACTCGTCGCCGGCGGAATGGCCGCGGGTGTCGTTGACGTGCTTGAAGCGGTCGATGTCGATGAACAGCAGCGCCACCTTGTCCCCGGAATGCCGCGCCTGCTCGATGGCTCGGCCGAGAGACTCCTGGAGGAAGGTGCGATTGGGGAGCCCGGTCAACCCATCGTAGAGGGCCAGCCGCTGCAGCTTCTCTTCCGTGGCACGCAGTTTCTCGACGTGCCGCGTCAGCATCACGTTCTTCAAGCCGCTGGTGGAAAGCTGCTTGGCGATGATGAACAGCGCCTGGCCGATGTTGCGGAAACGCTCGGCCGGCATGCGGGTGATTTCGGCGAGGGCATCGCGGTACTCCGCCTCGTCGGCGCCGATCTCCCGCGCATACGCCATCATCCGGTCCACATCCACCGGGCCTGACAATACCTGGCCGATGAGCCAGTTGCCGATGTGCCGGCCACCCACCACGATGCTGGCGCCGCCATCCACCAGGCCGCCACTCAGGCAGGGCTGGATGATCGGCCCGTCGGGGTTGACCTTGCCCAGTTCCGCATCCGACTTCATGCAGTTGCACAGGCCGGCGTCGGTCTTGCGGATGATGTTCTTGCACAGGTTGGAGAAGTTGCTCGGCCGGGTGAAGGGGCGGCCGTCGGGGTAGGTGATGATGGAGGCGACGCCGGTGGCATCGGAGAAAGCATCCTGGATTCGCTGCGTTTCGTCCCAATCGAAAATGTCGTCGAGGACAAGATCCTCGGGAATATCCTCCAGGGAAAATTCCAGCAATTTGTCTTCGCCCTGGGTGAACCTTTCGCGGCCGGCGTCGGCCGGGACATCACTGGCTGCGGGCAAATTGTCCGCAGCGCCCTGC
>JBAWHH010000735.1:0-2442 GCA_049593715.1 Rhodocyclaceae bacterium | reverse complement strand
TTCGGCGTTGGCGTCCGCCACATCCATGGTGATGTCCACCAGGTTGGCTTTGAGGGCCTCGGGTTGACGTTGCCACAAGCTGGGGTCGCGGCGGGCAATGCCTTCCGCCACGGTGAGCATGTCCAGGAGGGCGCTCCGGTGGTATCGCGGCGACGAGATTTGGCCGGCTGAGCGGCGGTAGTTCAACAGGGGCCGATCAATCGAGGCGAACGGTGTGTACCGCGCAGCCCGCACGAGCCACTCCCAATCGCACATCAAGCCTGCCGTCGGATCGAACTCCCCGACCTGCGCAAGCAGGCTGGCACGGAACATCACCGTGGGCGGATGCACGAAGTTTCCGCATGCGATGTCCTCATACACCTCCCCCCAGAATACCGTGGTGGTCGCCGACGAATGCGGCGCCTTACCGTCGCTCAGGCAGGCGCCGATGTCCAGTACGTGGCGGTGGGAGTAATGCCCCGCTGTGCCCCCATTGGCTTCATCGCATTTCGCGTAATAGTGGCCGCTGTACGCCTCGGCAATCGGGCCTTCCTCGCTGAAACCGCTGAACTCGGAGCAGCACAGGCTTACCTGGGGCAGCGCGCGCAGGCAGGCCATCTGCACCGCCAGGCGCTCCGGCATGCACAAGTCATCGTGGTCCATCAGGGCGATGAATTCGCCGCGGGCATGCTTCAGTCCCGTATTGCGTGCAGCCGCCACGCCACCGTTCGCCTGCGTGACCGCGCGGATGCGATCGCCGTAGGACTCGAGCACCGCGCCGGTGCCGTCAGTGGAGCCGTCGTCCACCACGATGATTTCGAGCTGAACGTGGCGTTGGGCAAGCACCGAGTCGAGGGTTTGGTGCAGGAGGGGAGCGATGTCGTAGGCGCCCAGAATCACGCTGACGAGACCGGGTACCGGAGCTGAGACTTCGTTATTGTTCTGCTTCTGCATGAGTCGTAACCGAAATGGAGGGCGGCAGGCCCTCAGCCGGAAACACCCGAAGTCAACGGGGTTCGCAGGAGTATCGACTACCCGGCCTAACCGCCATGCTGCGTCGCGCGACCTCGACCAGGCCCCATGTTCATTGAGGGAAACTCTTTGCTGACAAAAGGAGGGGTCGCATTGCGACCCCTCTTTCCCTTGCCTATTGACCGCATCGACTAAGCGGCCGGAAGCCTACTCTGCGGTTTCGTTGATTGCCACCACGATCCTGCTAAGCGTCGGCAAAGCGTCCGGATGTTTTTGGCCGACCAGCGCGGCAATCTCTCTCAGGCACCGGCCCAGGCCGGTTGCGCCATTTGCACTTTCGACCGCCATCGTCAGCTTTTCCGAATCTGCTCCAAAAACATCGACGCAGAAGTCCGTTAGCAAGAACCGCGCCTCGGACATAAAGATGCCGTCCTTCAGTTCCAGACCGCCGCCTGGACCCGCCCCCCGTTCCGTCTGGCCAGGCTGGGCCTGGGAGCGAGACGCCACGCCGCGACTGCTCACGAGCCCATCCTTGAGCAGGCTATCGATGCGGATCAGCGCTTCAGCGCGCTCCACCGGGAGATTGCCCAACAGCTCCCCGATGGTTCTGGGAGCGGCGGACAGCGCGAGCAAAATACTTTTGGCCTTGCTGTCGAGGTCGCCGAGGCGGTCTCGGATCTCTTGTGAGCCACGTTGAGTGATCAGCAATGTGTCGGACATCTGCATCGCTCACCTCCATGTCGCCAAACTGCCGGTGGGGCTCGCCGAAAGATCCGCGACGGCAACGCGCATCATCGGGGTGGATCGCAGACTCATGCCTTGAACCTCGTCACTGACTTATCGAAGAAGTCGGCAGTCCGGGTCAGCTTCTTGATGATCTCAAGCAGCTCAGTCAACCTGCCCTCATCCTTGGTAGCGGCGTAGGCTGCGGCCGTTGCTTCGAAGCTGATGACTTGGTTGTTGAGTGCAGCAGAGTTTTCCTGGATGGCGCGAACGATGTTCTTCAGTTTCATTTGCATGACTTTCAGCGACGCCATCAACTGTCCGACTTCGTTGGTCCCCTCCGGGTTGATGGGCTGATTCAGGTCTCCAGCGGCAATCTTGGCCGATACCGCAACCGCTTCATTCAGGCGCCGCGTAATTGCCGTGGCAATGCGGATGGAGAAGATGAGCCCGGCCAGAACGGCAAACACGGTGAGGGCAATGGCTTCGATCAGGGCGGCCCGGGACGCATCGGCGACTTGCTGTTTGGCTTCCGCGGCACGGCTGCGCGCCTTGCCGATCTCGTCGACGATGACCTTCTTGATTTCGCGCCAGACCGGGGTTTCCTGATTGTTGGTCATGCTCCGGGCGGCCTGCAGGTCGTTCGCCTTGACCAGGTTGATGATCGAGTCCTGGATCCGCCGTTGCTCGGCCCTGAGCCCCACAATCTTGTCCAGTTGATCGGACTCGCTCGATTTTTCTCCGCCGAGTTGGCGGGCGGTCTCGAAG
>JBAWHH010000734.1:0-1942 GCA_049593715.1 Rhodocyclaceae bacterium | reverse complement strand
TGTCCGAGTCGGCGAAAGGCCGAGTGACTCCATTGGACGAAGAGGGTGAGGTCGAAGCGAATTCAAGGTGCAGGCCAGCAAACGGCATCCAGCGCTGCCAGGGCCTCGTCAAACCCCAGTGAGCTACGCAAGAACTTCGGTAGGTTAGTCCGGGCGCGCGCCTCGAATGCCCGCGCAGGGCAGGTGTTCCTTAAAGGACGGGACGAGCCACGAAGGACTCAAGGAGGAAGCGTCTCTTCCGACGGAAGAGCGACTCGGGAACGCGAGCGTAGTCTACCCAGACCTGAAGTTCATCTTGGGAGAAACGAGGATGACGGAACGTCGATCGCCACGAATTGGTAATGGATGGCATCTTGGCGCCAGGCGGCATCGTGCAGATCGCTGGTATCCGTTCCGGGAGTAGCCTAACCGACTGCCTTTGTGACGTCATGGCGGCTCCTGCGTCGCCTCCATTAGCAGTTTGCCGAGCCCGGAGAGATTCATGGCTGACATCTTCCACATTTTCCTTTCCCATTCCAGCAAGGACACGCCAGCCATTCGCGCTCTTGTCGAACGCTGGAAGAGCTGGGACTTCCGGGTATTCGCTGACATAGAGGACGAGCAACTCAAGGAGGCTGCCGCCGAAAATCGCGTCGACGCGACCGTATCGGAGCATCTGCGCAAGACGATTCGCAACTGCCTCATCTTTGTCTTTGTCGCCTCCAAGAAATCCATGAAATCGGGCTGGATGCCCTGGGAACTGGGTCTCGCCCATGGAGCCGTGGGCCGCGTTCATGTGTACCAACTGGACGACGTGGACCTTTCCAAGGTCCGCGGCCGGGAGTATCTCGCGCTTTATGAGGACTATCGGTTCGACGAAACCACAGCCGAGCGCTACCTCCGGGACGCGGTGAGCCGGGCCCAGGCCGAACCGGCGAACGCGGCGCAACTAGAAGCCGCGATCGAAATGGGAAGACGCGCGCTGGAGGCCCTCCGGCAGGGGCGCATCGATGGGGCCATCATGGAACTGAGCGAGTCGCCCATTGAACAGGCCAGGGCCACACTGGGCGGAATGAACGTCCCGACTGCAAGCGACACCCGTGCCGGGCCGGCGTGGCCTTGGCCCTATCTTTGGTGGTGGTCGCTTCCGGGCCGAAAATAGGCATTCGTTTTTCCCGACCGACCCGGGTTATACCCGGCAATGGGGCCAATCTCGCCCGATAAGGGCGCCGCCCGATGCATCCCCACCATGCTTGCCGACAACCGATCCGCAATCCGTACCGAAGATCCCCTCGTGCGCCGCGCCACACCCATCTTCGAGCTTCCAACTTTGCCATGAGCGCAGAGACAGGCGAGCTGTTTCCATCTCAGCACGATCCCGCCGGCACGACGCTCGAACTGGCCATCTCCCCTGCCGGCCACATTTATCTGGAGAGCCTGGCGGGGCAAGCCGACCTGCCCGAAGCGTCTGTTGCAAAACGCATTCGCAAGACTTTTGAGGGTGCCGCCCCTGCCGGTCTGCTGCAGTTGGGCGCAGTGGAACTCGCCAGTGCCCTGCCGCCCTCCCTCGCCTTTGGGCGTGCGCTCGCGCAACTGTTCATGGCACGCTGGTGCGCGGTACCGGACTTGGCCAACCAGTGGGCAACCATCGAGTTACCCGCTCCCCGTGATGAACTTGCCCGGCTCGCCAGCGCCGCCCCACCGCTCACCGGGATCGAATACCTTGATGAGGCCGTTCTGGAGGCGCTATGGGATCAGATGCTCTCGGCCGCCCGCGAAGAAATCGCGGCGCTCGACGGCGACGTCCCCGCGTGGCTCAAGAGCAAGCACCCGAACTGGCACCTCGTCGGCCGTGTGTGCTTTCACCTGGCCGAGAACAAGAACGACGAGTACGCACCGTTCGCGTTCCTCGCCACCTACGCGTCGCGCGTGTCCCAACAATCAACCGTACAGCACCGGCCCC